>JAHEIK010000127.1 GCA_024639415.1 Planctomycetota bacterium | reverse complement strand
ACCACGGGCTACGTGAGCTTCCGCGGTGGCATGTTGACCAACATGACGAGTGTGCCGGCCAACCTGCTCTTCTACTCGCACCCGTACGACATCGTGCCGGGCGTCGACATCCTCTGGCAGCCGAAGGGCAAGAAGGACGCGCTGAACCCGCTCTTCATGGAGGGGAACAGCCAGTCCTCATTCCTCGTGTATGCCCCCGGGAGACACGTGAGCGTGGGCGGCGGCGCTGACATGTTCGGAGCCGTGGTGGGGCTCACCGTCAACCTGCGTGGCGGATCGGGCTTCCACTACGACGAAGCCCTCGGTGACTGGGGGTACGACAAGCGCAAGCTCGGCACGCGCCTCTACTGGGTCGAACTCGGGGAGCACAACCACTAGCCATGCGGCTTCTCCTGCTCATCTGTGCGCTCTCCCTCGGCCTGGTCAGCGCTGCGCAAGCGAGCGAGCAAGCCGCGCCGGACGCGCCGGCGCGGGCTGTGCCGACACCGGCGAAGCCGACCACGACCCCCGAGCGCCTCGGGCGCCCCGCACGCCCGGATGCCGTGGATCGTGAACTCGAGGCCGTGCGCGGCAAGGACATGAGGGCGCTGACCCGGTTGGCCCGCGCGCTGGGCACGTCCGGTGGACCCGCCGCGCTGGGTGGGCTCGTGGAGCTGGCTGATCGGGGCGATGCCCGTGTACGCGCCGCGGCGTTCCAGGCCGCCGTGCGCATCGGACTGCGCCACGACAAGATGCGCAGCGTCGTGCGCTGGGCTCTCGGCCGCCGCGGTGCACCGGATCGCATGGACGCCGTCGCGGCCCTCGGTGTAGTCGGGGACGGGCGGGACGTGCCGAGCCTCCTCGCGATCGCCGGATCCGCGAATGAGAGTGCCGCCGTGCGACGGGCTGCCTTCGCAGGCCTGCGTGCCGTCAGCGGGGCAGCCAAGCCCGACAAGCTACGGCGCTGGAGCACGTGGTGGGCGTCCTTCGAGCACGCGGGGCCGAAGCGCCTTGAGGACGCGGTCAAGCAGTTCGTGGGCAACCCAGAACAACGTCAGATCGCGGCTGGAATCGTTGCTCGCATGGCGTGGTTGCGGCTCGACTTCGTGAGCGACCGGGTCGTGACGTGGCTCCGGGACGGCGATCCGGAGGTCCGCTTGGCGGCTGTCCGCATCGCGACGGCCTCCCGCTCCGCGGCACTGGCCCGGCACCTGGCGCGAGCCTGGCAGGCGGAAGAGGCGGACTCCCGTGTCCGCACGGCGCTCGAGCCCGGCATGAGGCGCCTCGGTGGTGAGATCTTCCTGGCCGCCAAGAGCCCGTAGGCGCTGACGCAGCCGCCGTGGCGAGTGTGTCTTTGTTCGCGTTCGCTACGCGGGGGGTCTCGGGGGTTGACTCCGGGTATCCTCGCTCCCAATGGACGACCCCCGGGACCGCGCGCGTGACTACCTCGACCGCCGCACCTCCATCGCGATGATCGCGACGGCGGATCCGGAGGGCAAACCCGAGGTCTGCATCCTCATCGCGCCCAACCTGATGGACGACGACCATGTCGCCGGCGGTGAAGAGAAGGACGTGGCCGGCAGCACGTTCCGCAACCTGCGCCAGCGACCCCACGCCACCATGGTCGTGCTCGATCCCATCATGGATCCGCGCGCCCGTGACGGCGTCCGCATGGCGGTCGAGTTCCTCGGGGCCGAGCAGGACGGCGAGGCCCTCGCCGACCTAGGCCGCTGGCTCGACAGCTTCGCCCCCGGCCGCAAGGTCGTGCGGCGTCTGCTCTTCAAGGTGCTCTCGGTCGAGAACTACCGTCCGCGCGACAGCGGGCCGGTGCTGCTGCAGTAGCCGCTCACGCTTCGGCGTCGTCTTCCGGTTCGTCACCCTTGCGCCGGAGGCACTTGCGGATGCGGATCTCGTTGCCCGACTCGTTCCACTCGATCTCGTCCATGTAGTGACGGATCAGCGTGATGCCGCGGCCGTGCAGCGCCGTCGTGGCCGCCAGCGGGCGGCCGCAGTGCGCCGCATGGTCGAAGCCCGGGCCCTCGTCGCGGATCGTGTACAGCGCGCACTCACGCCCGTAGCTGACCATCACGTGGATGCGGCGCTCGGCGAGGTCAGGTCGCGAGAGGCGCTCCTGCAGCAGCCGGGTGATGCCGTCGACCTCTTCGAGCGCCTTGGTCTTCTCCTCGAAGGAGATCTCGAGGTTGCCGTGCTCGTAGGCGTTGGCCAGCGCTTCGTACAGCGCCAGCTTGATCTCGGTGATCGGGATCTCGTAGCCCGGGTAGCCGTTCTGCAGCTCACGGCCGAGGTACGCCACGACCTTCGAGAGCATCGCGGTCGCGCTCGTGAAGCTCAGGCCCGTCGAGCGCGTGTCCACGAGGTCGAGCACGTCGTGGATGTCGGCCTGCTCCTCGATCGCCTTGTAGATCTGATCGAGGACGAACTGGATCTCCTGCTTGTCGAACGGCTTGCGGATCAGGTTGACGGCGCCGAGGGAGAGGGCCTCCTCCGTCGTCTCCGAGTCGGACTTCGCCGACACGATGACCACCGGCACCGTCGGGTCGTGGTCGCGAATGCGCGACAGGGCCGACATGCCGTCCAGGCGCGGCATCCACAGGTCGAGGAAGATCAGGTCCGGGCGCCGCGAGCGCGCCATGCGGACGCCCTCTTCGCCGTCGGCGGCCTCCACGACCTCGAAGCCGCGGTTCTCGCAGAGCTTGCGCAAGACCAGCCGGGTCTCCGGGCTGTCTTCGGTCACCAAGGCCAGCGGTTGGCTGCGTCGTCGCGTCGTAATCGCTCCACCCTCCCTCGGGGTCGGCTGCCGCACGGTCTGAGATACCGGTTTTCGGGCCTCACGGGAAGGCAATCTGCGGCGCCCCTGTTCGCACGGCGTTCTGGAAGGATGTGCGGGAGCCGTCTCGCGCGTATTCTCGGCGGCCCGGCCGCGTGCCGCCTGGGGGCAGAGCAGTGAGCGAGGAGCAGGTCCGAGTCGCGTGTCCCGCATGTGGGAAGCGCTTCCGTCTCGACCCGGCCTCCGTCCCCGAAGGGGGCAACGGCAAGACCAGCCGCTGCTCAGGGTGCGGGGCGCCCTTCACCGTCATCCGGGAGCAGGGCGAGGTGCGCGCCGAACCCGCAAGCTCCGCGGAGCGGACTGCTCCCGAGAAGGCCGCCAAGGGGAAGGCCTCCGCCGCGCCCCCCGTGTCGGCTTCCCGTCGCAAGCGCGAAGAGCGCAAGACGTCCTCCGAGCGGCCGCGCAGGAAGCGCCCCGCGAGCGGAGCCTCCGGAGTGAGCACCACGGGCTCCGTCGAGCCGCCCCTGCCGCCCAGCGGCAATACCGGGACGCCGTTCGGCATCGGCGATCGCGTAGGCCGCTACGAGATCGAGGCGGTCGTCGCACGCGGCGGCATGGGCAGCCTGTTCAAGGCCTACGATCCTGCGGGCAACCGCCACGTTGCGCTCAAGGTGCTCGTGAGCACGGCGACCGATCTCGACAAGCTGCGCTTCCAGCGCGAGATCCAGGTGCAGGGCAACATCCAGCACCCGCACATCATGCCCATCTTCGACTCCGGCGTGATCGGCTCCACGCGCTACTACACGATGGAGTTGCTCAAGGATCCGCTCGACCTCATCGAGCTCACGGAGCTCGCACGCTCGGGCGAGGCGGCGAAGGACCCCAAGCTGCGTCCGGTCTCCACCCTCGAAGGCCTCGTACGCGACGTCATGGTGCCCGTCTGCAGCGCGATCCACCACGCGAACGTGAACGAGGGCGTGTTGCACCGCGACCTGAAGCCGGGCAACGTGCTGCTGGATCGCAACGGGCTCCGGCCGTTCGTCATCGACTTCGGCGTCTCGGCGCTGCTCGAGAAGAAGAACGCCCGTCTTGCGCACCTCGACCGCGAGCTGCCCGTTCCGCTGCGCGGCAAGGGCATCAGCATCACGGGCACGCTCGTGTTCATGCCGCCAGAGCAGGCCCGTGGCGAAGCAGACAAGCGCGGCGACGTGTGGGCGCTCGGCGCCCTGCTGCACTACATCGTGACCGGTGAGCCGCCGCTCGAGGGCGCCGTGCGGCCGGTCGTCTCCAAGCAGGCGCGCATCGACGGTCTGAAGATGCTCATCGAGCAGGCGGAGTCCGAGGACCGCCCGTGGGAGGTGCACGAGTTCAAGGCCAAGCTTGCGGCCATCGAGGGCGGGACGGAGCGCACGGTGGAGCAACTGCGCTCCGACGTGATGCGCGGTCGCTACCAGTCAAGGCCCTCGTCGATGCCCACGGCGCTCGATGCCGTCATCGGCAAGGCGCTCGCGCCCACGCCGAACCGGCGCTACCGGCATGCCTTGGAGCTACAAGACGATCTGCTCGCCTGGCTGGCCGGCCGTCCCGTCTCCGCCATGGTGAAGGGCTCGGGTGCGGCCAAGGGTGCGCTCTACCGCAGCCGGCTGTTCTTGCGCCGTCACCTGCTGCTGCTCGGTGTCCTCGTTGCACTGGCGGGAGGCGCCTTCGCGCTCGTGAAGCTCTGGCCGGATGCCGCACAACTCGACCGGGCGGCCGTCGCCGAGAAGCACATGGCCGCCGCGCTCGAGCACGAACAAGCCGGGCGTGACGGCGAAGCCCGGCGTGCTGCCCGCGAGGCGCTGCGCCACGACCCGGAGCGCACGGACGCCTTCGAGCTGATGGCGCGGCTCGACGCGGCGGAGCGGCTCGCGGGGTATGTACGTCGCGCGCGCGAACTGGACGCGGCGGCCCGAGCAGCGTTCGCCGCCGGAGACCAGCGCACCGCCGAGCGCAGCCAGGCGGCTCTGGAAGAGGTGCTGACCCGCTCGGTGCTACCGCGGCTCTACGGGCAGCAGGATGAGGTGCTCAAGGCGGAGATGGAGTCACGCCTGCGGTTCGCCTCTGGTACTTCGGCCCTGCGCGTCACGCGTGCGCCGGCAGACTGCACCCTCGCGCTGATCCCGTTGGCGGCGCCCGGCGGCCGCATCCTGTGGGACGGCGCTCGCGAGCTCGATCCGGCGGAGGCCGGCTCTGATGCGCAGGCCCGTGTCGGCCCCGGTGCATGGATCCTGAGGATCCGTCGCGAGGGCAGGGACGTGTTCGTTCCCTTCAGCGTGGAGCCGGGCGCGGATGGCGTCAGCGTCCACTGCCCGATCGATCCCAGCCGCGTGGGGCCGGGCGACGTGTACGTGGGTGCAGGGCCGGCGAGCGGCCCGGGCCGGCCGCAGGCCGTCCCCGCGCTGCTCTGGGACGCGGACGAGGTCTCGGTGGCGGAGTACGCGGCGTTCCTCGCTACGCTCGATGCGAGCGAGCAGCGTCGGCGTGTGCCGCGGCTCGCGGGCGCGCTGGGCGCTCTCGGCGATCCGCTCTGGGACCGCGACGGCGACAGCTTCACCCCGCCGTCCGGCGCGACAAGGCGACCCGTGGAAGGCATCTCGCTGTACGACGCCCAGGCCTACGCCGCGTACGCGGGCAAGCGCCTGCCGACGGCCGGGGAGTGGGCGTGGGCTGCGACCGGGCCCGACGGGCGGCTATGTCCCGTCGGGCGCCTGCAAGACCTGCTGGATGGTGCGGCGCACGTGGATCGCTCGCTGGCCGGCGTCGCGAACGCGCGCTCGGTCGCGGCGGACCGTAGCCCCTTCGGCCTGCATGACATGGCGGGCAACGTGGCGGAGTTCACCTCGACGCTGGGCACGCTGCGCGGCGAGAGCGGGTGGTTCGTGATGGGGGGCAGCTACCTGGGCCCGCCGGCCGAAGCGCTCGTGAACGACGCCCGCGTGGTGCCCGGTTGGATGCCCCTGCAGGGCGTGGGGCTGCGGTGCGTGCGGGAGGTGCGCTAGGCCGTCGGGGAGCGTTGTGGTCGCCCGACCCGTGCGTCGCTGGGGGAGCCTTGCGAGGCCGAGCGGGTCGGGCAACGACTTTCCCATGCGACCTACGGTCGCACGGGGCCCACGGAGCCATCGAACACCCCATGCACGCTTCGCCAGCTCGCGTGCGTAGCCGTGACGGGACCTCTCGTAGGGGCCTTGGGAGGTTCTTCGCGTAGCGAAGGGCCGAGTCTTGGCCCGTCCCGTGCGTTGTCGCGGGACCCTTGCGAGGTCGAGCGGGTCGGGCAACGACTCTCCCGTGCGACCGCAGGTCGCATGGGAACGGGGCCGGGTTCATGGAACCCGACCCCGCGGGGGGTAGACAGCGGTACCGATGCCGTCCTAGAGAATCGAGAGGCACTCGTTCATCAAGTCGCCCGACGCGCGGTAGTTGACGTCGCGACCGACGAGCGAGAGCGAGGGAACCCACGCCACGTCGCCGACGATGCCCAGGCCGGCGCACGCCAGCGCGCGCGTCAGGTCCTGCTGCCGCCCGTCACGCAGCAGCTTGATCAGCGGCTCGATCGCACGCTCGTCACCGACGTTCGCCAGCGCGACGACCACTTGACCCTTCGCACTCTGGCTGCGGGCCTTGCCGAGCTCGTCCATCAGGATCGAGACGGCCTTGTGGTCGCTGAGCATGCCCAGCGCCGTCGCCGTGGCACGACGCAGCTTCTCCGAGCGCCGCTTCTTGAGCGCCCGGCGGATCGGTCGCAGCACGCGCTCGTCGCCGATGCCGATGTGGCCGAGAGCGACTGCGGCGTAGCCGCGCAGCTCGTCGTCCTGCTTGTCGTCAGCGACGATCTCGGTCAGGTCCGTGATGCTCGTGCTGTCCTTGGCCAGTCCCAGCGACACGGCATAGGCCGCGCGGGCGCGCGATCCGCCGCTGTTGCTCCCCAGCCCCTCGCGCAGGCGCTGGCGGGCGGAGCTCTGGAAGTCGCCGTAGACCGGGACCCTCGTCTCTTCCCCGATGGCCCGACAGATCAACCCCAGCGCCAGTGCGGCGTAGGAGCGCTCGCCGTGATAGCCGGTCTCGGTGCGCTTCATCAGGAAGTCGCCGATCTTGGCCCGGCTCAGGATCTCGGTCTGACGGGCTGCGACATCGGCCTCGACCAGGTAGGCGAGGCTGATCATCGCGAAGGAGCGTGCGGTCAGGTCACGGATGCGCTTGGTGCGGATGCCGTTGCGCAGGTCCTCGGCGATGGAGAAGCGCACCTCGGCGCTGCAGCGCCTGCCTAGCTTGCCCAGCGCGATGATGGACGAGCGCAGGACGTTCGGGCTCGTCGCACGCGACGAGACGACGCGCCTCAGGGCGTGGACGTCGACATCCTTGTCGCCGACGCGGCCCAGGACCATCGCTGCATAGCTCGCCACGAACGGCGAGGCGTCTTCGCGACCGAGGCGACCCTTGGTCACACAGGTCCGCAGCAGCTTGAACTGATCGGACGTGAGCGAGTCGCGCGGCTGGAGGCTGGCCGCCACCAGGAGCGAGACGGGCAGGTCGGGGTGCACGTAGCGCTGCTGGACCAGCTCGAACAAGCGAGCCGTCGTGGCAGCAGCCTTGGCCTGGTCGACACCGCCATGCGGCTGGTCGCCCAGCAGACCGATGGAGAGGCCGGCGAACCCACGGGTACGCGCCGGCTGCTCTTCGTCCTCGAAGACGTCGAACAGGAAGGCGCGGACCCGGTCGAGGGTCGCTCCGTCGAACTGGTCGGAGCTCTTCTCGCGGCGCAGCAGACCCAACGAGAGGGCCGCGGCTTCACGCGTCACGATGTTGTCCTTCGTGAGGCCCTTCTGCAGGAGCTCCACGTGCAGCGGATCGTTGGTCATCTTCGCCAGTGCGATGTACGCAGCCGACTCGGTGTCCTGGTGCTTGCTGTTGGCCGGGTCCATGGCCCAGAGCAGCGTGGGGATGATCTCCGAGCGCGTCTTGGCGCGCGTGCCGTGGCGCTGTGCGCTGCGGGCGCCGAGGCCCGTCTTCGTCATGCCGCCGAACGGGTGGTTGGAGCCGGTGAACTTGTAGATGCCGCGCTTGAGTTGCTGCAGCGCATCCTTGTTGTACTCGTACCAGAACACCCAGCTGTCGGGCGTGATCGTCGAGCGGCCGGTGGGGCGCGACGTGCCGGTTCCGAGCGGGTCGCTCGTAGACGGCTGCGTCGGGTCGGCACCCGGCGTCACCGGATCCGGCGGACGCTGCGGTCCCTCGGTCGTGGGGTCGGTGACCGGGCCCGTCGAAGGCGGTACGGGCGACGGGGGAATGGGGTCGAAGGGCTCGCGGAGGTTGGGCGGCAGGGCGCCGCCGGGGCCGCGGTACTGACCCCCGTGTGCGAACGCCTCGCTTGCCCCGAAGGGCAGGACGACGGCCGCGAACAGGATCGACAGGATCGTCTTGCGCATGGCTTCATTCCTCGTTGCGGTGCCGGCCGTGATGTGCCGGACGTTGCTATCCGCAGCGGGGATAGAGCATGCGCGGTGCCCATGTGGGGTGGCCGGGACGCTGGCGAGACGAAGCGGACTCGCTCCCGTGTCACCTGTGCCCGGTGCGGCACGAACATCCACGCGACCCGGTTTGCCCGCGACACGCCGCAATCCGCGACCCCTGCCCCCGAGCGCTACGAGCCCGTAGCGTCCGGGCCCATGTCGAAACGGCTGACGCCCCCGCACCCGGCGTCATGCGCATGCGACTGCGCGCCCGCGTCTTCTGCCTGACACGGGAGGCCGGGGCGAAGGCACAGTGCCTCCGTGCGCGACGACTCGTGGTCTGCCACTCGAGGAGCGCTCGGTGGTGCTGTGCCGAGCATCCGGGCTCCCGTGGTCCTCCACTCGAGGAGCGTTCGGCGGCGCTGTGCCGAGCATCCGGCGTTCCGCCCTCACGTACCCCTGCCTCCAACCGCGCCCACAATTGAAAAGGGCCGGCCTCGTGAGAGGCCGGCCCTAGTGATGAAGCGAGAGCAGCCGGCCTACACCGGCTGCCTGTCCGATCAAATCAACGAGGCGATCTCGTTGATGGCGTCGGTGGAAGCCCGGTAGTTGAGGTCGAGCGTGATGCGCGAGAGCGACGGGAGCCACTCGAGATCACCGATGACGCCGAGACCGGCACACGCGAGCGCGCGCGTCAGGTCCTGGGCCTTCGTGTTCTTGAGCAGTGCCACCATCGGCTCCACCGCGCGGGCATCACCGATCTTGGCGAGCGCCAGGACGACCTGACCCTTCACGTTCTGGCTCTTGGCGCGGTCCAGCTCCTCGAGGAGCAGCGGCACGCCTTCCTTGTCCTGCAGGAGACCGAGGGCGGTCGCGGTCTGCTGG
>JAHEIK010000559.1:2401-2828 GCA_024639415.1 Planctomycetota bacterium | reverse complement strand
GGGCAAGACACTCGGCACGTTCCAGCTCGATACCCTCGAAGTGCTGCCCTACGACTGGCTGAAGAAGAACGGCGTTTCCTTCAAGGACGTCAACGTCCGCTACATGGGCAACACGCCGGAAGCCGTCGAAGCATTCAAGGCAGGCGCGATCGACTGGATCTGCACGATCGAGCCCTATGGCTCGGCGCTGCTCAACGACGTCAAGGGCTCGCACATGCTCTCGGACGGTACCGACATCTACGGCAAGGGCTATACCGACTGCGTGCTGGCCTGTCGCGCGCCGCTGATCGAGGAGAACCCTGCGGCCTTGAAGGCCGTCGTGAAGGGCATGATGAAGGCGCAGCTCCAGGCTGAAAGCGACCCGTCCGCAACGCTCAAGAAGCTGGTCGGCACCTACTACAAAACCAGCATGGAGAACGCGACGATC
>JAHEIK010000559.1:0-2391 GCA_024639415.1 Planctomycetota bacterium | reverse complement strand
GATGGGCAAGCAGCCCGCCGTCGTCGACGCGCGCAACCAGACCCAGTTCATCCTGGACCGCACCGACAGCCTCGTCGAGATGGGCTACATCAAGAAGAAGCCCGATCGCCAGGCGATCGACTGGTCGATCCTCGAGGCCGTGATCGCGGAGAACCAGGATCTCTACGCCAAACTCAAGCTGAAGTCGGCTTGATCATGAGCGCAGACATCTCGATCTCCAAGCAAAGCAGCGGAGGGAGCGAGGTGACGGGCGGCAGACTTCTCGGCCTGCCGGCCCTTGCCAAGCGGTACCTTCCCGAGTGGGCTTGCCGATCGCTGGCACAGGCAGGCTGGACCCTCGTGTCCGTCGGCCTGTTCGCCGCCATCTGGGAAATCTGCTGGGCCGTCGGACTGGCCGACCCGAAACTGCTGCCGCCACCGCATATCTTTCTTGGCAACTTCGCAGACCAGGCGAAGTTCTTCAACACCGCCACGCGCTGGTCGATCGGCGTCAATCCTGCCGATGGTCCAACCCCGTTCGAGGCGGTGCTGATCACGATTGGCGCGACGACGACTCGGGTGCTCGTCGGCCTGCTCATCGCCTCCGTCCTGGCGATCGCGCTCGGCGTCGCGATCCGGTACTACGTCGTCGTCGAGAAGCTGACGCTGCCGACCGTAACGCTGCTGTCGCCGGTCTCGCCGATCGCCTGGCTGCCGGTCGCGATCTTCCTGTTCGGCATCGGCAACGCCCCTGCGATCTTCATGGTGGTGATCGCGCTTTTCTTCCACATGGTGCTGGCCACGATCAACCAGATCGACGGCGTCAACAAGAACCTGATCAACGTCGCCCGGACGATGGGGGCGACCAAGGCGCAAACCTATTCCCGCGTCATCATCCCGGCGATCCTGCCCGGGCTGCTGGTCGTGCTGCGCCTCAACCTGTTCGGCGCCTGGATGGTCGTCCTCATCGCCGAGTCGACCGGGGTGGGCTACGGCCTCGGGCAGGTGATCATGCTGGCGCGCAACACGTTCAACCCATCGCTCGTCTTCTTCACCATAGCGCTCATCGGGCTTCTGGGCTTCTTCTCGGACTGGCTGCTTCGCCAGATCCAGAAGCGCGTGCTCTACTGGGTGCCTGAAACATCGGGAGTGCTGCGTGGCCTCTAAGATGAAACCTTTCTCGTCGAAGGATGCCGTCGTCTGCCGGGACGTCGGAAAGATCTGGGCCGAGGGTACACCGCGTGCCCACGAGGCGTTGCGAGACATCGACCTCGACGTCGAGCCGGGCGAGCTCGTCGTGCTGCTCGGCCCGTCCGGCTGCGGCAAGAGCACGCTGCTCTACCTGATCGCCGGGCTGGAGCGCGAGACGTCCGGCGAGATCTGGTCGTTTCACGAACGTGTCGAGCAACCCTCGCCGAACCGCAGCCTGATCTTCCAGGAGACCTCGCTGTTTCCGTGGCTCACGGTCTGGCAGAACGTCGCGTTCGGGCTGTCGATCAACGGCATGTCCGCCGCGGAGCGGCGCAGCGTGGCCGAGGAGGCCCTGGCCCGCGTCGGCCTCTCGGAGGCGATGCACAAGCGCCCGGACGAACTCTCGGGCGGCCAGCGCCAGCGCGTGGCACTGGCGCGCGCGCTTGCGATGCGCCCGAAGGTCCTCCTGATGGACGAACCCTTCGCGGCCCTCGACGTGCAGACGCGACAAAAGATGCAGGACTTCCTGCTCGACGTCTGGCGCGACAGCGGCGCCTCCGTCCTGTTCGTCACCCACCACATCGACGAGGCGGTGGCGCTCTCCGACCGCGTCGTCGTCTTCACCTCGCGGCCCGGCCGCATCAAGAAGATCGTCACCAACGACCTGCCGCGTCCACGCGATCCCTTCGCGCCGGACAGCGAGGCGCTCCGGCGCGAACTCACGTCGCTTCTCAAGGACGAAGTCGACCGGGCATTCGCCGAGCAGGAGGACCTTGCCGTCGGCGCCTGAGGCACAACATCCGGAAACGAAGACCCACGACCAACCTCCAGCATAACCCGAAGCAACAGGAACCTGTTTGAGGACACCCCATGACCACCTCGATCGTTCGCAGCCGCGCGCTGATAGCCGGGACCACCGACCGCTTCTCATGGAACGAGATCCCGGATGGCGCCGTGCTCGTCGAAGACGGCACGATCGCCGCGATCGGCACCTTCCAGGAACTGAAGGAAAAGCATCCAACGGCGACCGTCATAGGCAGCGGCAACGACATCGTGCTGCCCGGCTTCGTGAACGGCCACCATCACGTCGGCCTCACGCCCGTCCAGCTCGGCTCGCCCGACATGCCGCTCGAACTCTGGTTCGTCACGCGGATGGTGATCCGCAATCTCGACCTCTATCTCGACACGCTTTATTCGGCGTTCGAGATGATCGCGTCGGGC
>JAHEIK010000126.1:4866-9147 GCA_024639415.1 Planctomycetota bacterium | reverse complement strand
CGAGCCATGCGCGCAGTACGTCGTCGCTCGCTGTGAGCCAGCGCGCGTCCTCTGTGTGCGCAGCGAGACGCTCACGGTGACCGGGATCCGGCTGCCAGAAGCGCTCGAAGAACTGCGCAGGCTCGGGTCTGCGGCGAACGGTGAGGAAGTCGATGAGCTGGATGAGGAAGCGCGTCTGCCCGGTACTCGCCTCCTGTACGGCGCTCACGAGCCGCTTCAGACCGGGCACGAAGCGGTCGTGACCGATCCGCAGGAGCGGGCCGCTCTTGACGTCGCGGATGCCCGTGGCTTCCGCCACGAGGGTGCCCGGCCGCCCCCGTGCGAAGCGTGCGTACCAGTCGAGGTTCTCGCCGGTGACCGTCCCGTCCTCGTTGGCCCGCCAGGGCACCATGGCCGGCACCCAGGTGCGCTCGCAGACCTCGAGCGGCCCGAGCGCCAGCGGCGTGAAGAGCATGGACTCGGCCGCTTCCGCTGCGGACGGCCAATGGGCAGCGGGCAGCGGGACGGGCTTGGGGCGGCGACCGCTCATGGCGCGAGCCTACGCCGCCCATCCGAAGCGGGCACTGGAATCCTGCCGGTTGGGCGCCGCTGCCCGGCCGGATAGGCTGCGCGTCCGCGACTCCGGAGAGCACCATGCCCAGACTGTTCTTGTCCGCCGCGCTGCTGCTCGTGATGGCGCTGCCGGTGTCCGCCGACGAGGGCGGTCGCCCGGTCTACCCGCCCACGCGTTCGGACGGGAGCTACGCGCACATGCACGGACAGCGGGTGGGGGACCCGTACCGCTGGCTGGAGCAGGACGAGGAGGAAGAAGTCGCCACGTGGGACGAGGCGCAGATGGGCATCGTCCGCGCCCGGCTCGGCGCCTATCCCAAGCGCGCGGAACTGAAGCGGCGCCTCGACGGCGAGTTCGCCCTGGGCGGCATGAAGTCCCTGCCCACGTTCCGAGGTGCGTACCGCTGGTACACGTACCGGCACAAGAGCCTGAACCAGGCGCTCCTGTACCGCACGGACTCGGAAGGCAAGCAGACCCCCACCGCCGTCGTCAATCCGAACCGCTACAGCAAGGGCGGATCGGTGTCTCTGAAGGCCTGGAGGGTTTCGCCCGACGGACGCTATGTCGCCTACCGCCGCGACTCCGAGGGGTCCGAAGACACGACGATCTACATCCGCGACGTCAACAGCGGTCGGCACCTCAGTGACCGCATCACGCGTACGAAGTTCGCTTCGATGGTGTGGGCCGCAGACTCCAGCGGATTCTTCTACTCGCGCATGCCCGATCCGGAGTCGGTGCCGAAGGGGGAGGACCAGTACCACCGCCGCCTGTACTTCCACAAGATCGGCGCGCTCGTGCAGGACGACCCGATGGTCTACGGCCGCGGCCGACCGATGCTGGAGTCGTTCTGGCTGCACCGCAGCGGGGACGAGAAGCACCTCTTCCTCGTGCGGGGCCTGCCCTACAAGTCGCAGGAGGTGTTCGAGTGCACGTGGGCCGAGGGCGTCCTGAAGCTCGTGCCGCTCATCACCGAGAAGGAGGAGCGAACCTGGGTCGACCGCGCGGGCGACACCTACGTCCTGAATTCCGATCGCAACAGCGGCAACCGAGAGGTCTTCACGGCGCCGCGGACGGCAGAGGGCGGCATCGGGGCATGGTCCCTCGTCGACGTGCCGCGCAGGGAGCGCGACGTCGTGAAGGACGTCTGGGTCGTCGGAGGGAAGCACCTGGTCGTCCACGTGACGTCCAACGTCATCTCCCGGCTGTACGTACGTGCGCTCGACGGCGGACCGATGCGGGAGATGAAGCTGCCCGGTCCCGGCACCGTCGGCCGCTTGAAGCACCGCCTCGGAGACTCCAAGGTCTGGTTCACCTTCGAGTCCTACGCGCAGCCCGCGACGAACTACCGCTGCGATCTCGACGACGAGAAGCTTGCCCTCGAGGCGGAAGACACGCTGCCGACCACCGTCGACGTGGGGCGCTTGGTCTCGACGCAGACCAGCTACAAGTCGGCGGACGGCACGCAGATCCCGATCTTCCTGCTGCATCGCAAGGACGTGACGCTCGACGGCAGCGCGCCCACGATCCTGACCGGCTACGGCGGCTTCCGGGTGGGTCTGTATCCGCGCTACTCGCGGGCGCGCGCGCTGTGGGCCGACCAAGGGGGTGTGCTCGCCGTGGCGTGCCTGCGTGGCGGAGACGAGTTCGGCGAGGCCTGGCACGAGGCGGGCTGCCTCGGCAACAAGCAGAACGTCTTCGACGACTTCATCGCGGCGGCAGACTGGCTCGTGGAGAGCGGGAAGGCGAAGCGCGAGCGGCTGGCCCTCCAAGGTGGCAGCAACGGCGGGCTCCTGGTCGCGGTCTGCGTCAACCAGCGTCCCGACCTCTGCCACGCAGCGATCTGTGCCGTCCCCCTGACGGACATGCTGCGCTATCACCGTTTCCAGTACGCCAAGTCCTGGACGAAGGAGTATGGCGATCCCGACGATCCCAAGGAGTTCCTGTGGCTCCGGGCGTACTCGCCGTACCACAACGTGAAGCCCGCGACGGCCTACCCCGCGATCCTGCTCACGGCCGGGCTGAAGGACGGCCGCGTCAACGCGTTCCACGCGCGCAAGATGGCGGCGCAGTGGCAGCGGTCCTCGATCTCGGACTTGCCGATTCTCCTGCGTGTCGACCGCAAGGGCGGCCATGCGGCCGCGGGGCTCTTCCGCCGCAAGCAGCTCATCCTCGATCAGTGGTGCTTCCTGCTCGGTGAGATGGGCCTGTAGGGGCGGCCGGAGGGGCTTCGCGAAGCGCAGGACCGATCGCCCGCCCACGCGCCCGTCCGCGATCCCGGCGCGCGTAGGCTCAGGCCTCGTCCGGCAGCACGCCCGTCGGTCGCCCGACGTCGTCCACGTCCGGTCGCTCGCTCGGGCACGCGGCGCGCAGGGCGTCGAAGCTGTAGATGCCGGAGTCGTGGCCGTCGCTCAGGGTCAGGCGCAGCGCGTACGTGCCGACCGCTTCGACGTTCGTGACGCGGACGCCCTCCACCTGCTTCCAGGAGGGCGGCTCCTTCTCGCCTGGCGAGTGGCCGCGACAGGCGGCACACGGGCAGATGTGGCGCAGGTACGAGCCCGCGTAGGCGGACGTGCGGCCGTCACCCCACGTGACGTGCATCACGTTGGCCGCCACGTCCAAGCGGATCGCAGTGGGAACCGCAGACGACATGGATGCTCTTCCTTTGCGTCTTTGCTCTGCTTCGCGTCTTGGAGCCCTCGGCGGGCGCCTTCAATCCCCTGTGAGTGACGGCGTCGCGCCCAACGCCACCCCGGCGGACGTACCGTCGTAGCGTACGTAGTCCCACTCGAACGGGTTGCCGTTGATGCCCTTCTTGGGCGGCGCGATCCAGGAGGCGATCTGGCCGTGCCCGAGGCAGGGCTGCATCAGGCTCTTCACGTACGTCATGTCGGCTTCGCTCGGAAGCCACTCGCTGCGCTTGGCCTCCCACTCGGCGTCGCTGATGGGGTTGCCGTCCGTGTCGTAGTGGCCCGCCGCGTAGATCCCGATCTCCCGGTTGAAGCGGCGATGGGGGAGGTACATGCGCTCGGGGCGGCCGGCCTTCTCGAGGATCCGGTTCCAGCGACCCACGACGAACTCGCAGTCGCCGGAGTAGCCGTCGCGCAACACCTCGTTCATGGCGTTGCGCAGCGGCACTTCCTCGTTCGTGAGACCCTCGCCCTGCGGGACCTCCATCGGGTAGATGCCCTCGAGCGCGACGTGGTCCTCGTAGCCGTCTTCCTTGTAGCGGCCCTTGAGCCCGGAGGCGAAGTACGTGGCCGCGTTGCTCGACTGCTCCCCGCCGAACAGGTTGATCGACGAGGAGTACCAGCGGTTGAGCCAGCGCTGGACCATGGGCAGCTCGATCGCACCCTGAGCGCGGATCTTGTCCGGCTCGTCGGTGCCGAGCTCGTTCATCAGCTGTGCGGTGCGCTCGATGACCCGCCCCACGCCCGTCTCGCCGACGAACATGTGATGCGCCTCTTCGGTGAGCATGAAGCGCGTCGTGCGGCTCAGCGGATCGAAGCCCGACTCGGCGAGGGCCAGCAGCTGGAACTTGCCGTCACGATCCGTGAAGGTCGTGAACATGAAGAAGCTCAGCCAGTCTTCCACGGGCTCGTTGAACGTGCCGAGGATCCGCGGCGAGTCGACGTTGCCCGAGCGCCGGCGCAGGAGGTCTTCGGCCTCCTCACGGCCGTCACGTCCGAAGAACGTGTGCAGCAGGTAGACCATCGCCCACAGGTGACGGC
>JAHEIK010000126.1:0-4856 GCA_024639415.1 Planctomycetota bacterium | reverse complement strand
GAGGTTGCGCATGTCGTACTGGCTGGGCGCCGTGCGTCCGAGCAGGCGCTGCTGCTCGACGCTGGCCGGCTCCGTGTCCGCCTGGGTCACGATGATGCGCCGCAGCATGTTGCGGTACTCGCCGGGAATCTGCTGCCACGCGGGATCCCCGTAGTGGTCACCACAGGGCACCACACGCTCCAACTCGGCGGGGGAGAGGAAGATGCCCCAGCGGTAGTCGGGCATCTTCACGTGGTCGAAGTGCGCCCAGCCGTCACGACCGACGTCGACGGCCGTACGCAGGTAGACCTCGTCTGCTTGGAAGCCCTCGGGGCCCATCTCGAGCCACCAGTCGATGTACCTGGGTTGCCAGGCCTCGAGCGCCCGCTGCAGGCGGCGGTCGTCCTTGAGGTTGACGTTGTTCGGGATGCGAGCGTTGAGGTCTACGTTGCCCATCTAGGTCCTGCTCCAGTTGAATACGGGGCGCTCCGGACGGCCATACAGCGTGAGCGCGCCCTGCTCACCGACTGCGTTCGGCCGTTGGAAGATCCAGTTCTGCCATGCGGTGAGACGTCCGAAGATCTTGGTCTCCATCGTCTCAGGTCCCGCGAAGCGCAGGTTGGCTTCCATCCCGGTCAGGGCGTCCGGGGAGAGGCTGGCGCGCTCTTCGATGGCGATGCGCACCTCGTCCTCCCAATCGATGTCGTCCGGCGAGATCGTGACCACGCCGGCCGCCTCGGCTTCTTGCGGATCCCACGGCCCCTCGTGAGCGAGGGCGGCCGCGAGCGTCTCGGGTTCGCCGAGGAAGCGGGTCTGCAGCCGCGTGAGTCCGTTGGACATCGGCAGCGGCCCCCGGTTCATCGCCGACAGCTCGATCGACACCGGGTGGTCCGGGTCGTCGAGCATGTAGCTGCGGTCGCCGGCGAGCGTCAGCTCGAAGAACAGCCCGGCGAAGCAGCTGCCCGGCTCGATGAGCGCGAACATGCTCTTGGCGCTGAGGTCCATGCGCTTGAGCGTGCGCTTCCATGCGCACAGCATCTCGTAGATGAACCAGTCCGTCTCGGCGTGCTCAGCGACGAAGGCGTCCCACGCGAGCAGCTGCGACGCGTCGCCCTCGGTCTTGACGATCAGGGTGCCGACCTCGGGCCGGTTGAAGCGCAGGTCGAGCAGCACGTCGTCGAGCTCGCGCGCAGCACGCAGGAACCAGAGGTCGTTGGCCGCGGCACGGGCAGCGGCCGGGTCCGCGGGCGGAGGTCCGTCGGGCCCCTTGAGGGTGAGCGTGCCCGTGCGGCCGTCGAGCGTCAGGCTCACGTGGCGGTGCGTGACGCCGTTCTCGTCGTATTCGCCGCCAAGGGCCTCGAGGACCACCGGCGCGGCGTCCGCGTTGCGGCCGCGCGGGCCCTCGCCCTGGCCGAGCTCGGCGGCGCGCTCCGTGACGTACTCGCGGAAGCGGCTGCTCGGGACGACCTTGTCGACCAGATTCCACTGCTCCGCACGCCGGCCCTTCACGCCCTCGGCGACGGTCGAGAAGACGTCGGCCAGGTCCCGGCGGACCTTGCGCTTGTCCACGAGCCGCGTCAGGCCGCCGGTGCCGGGCAGCACGCCCAGCAGCGGGACCTCGGGCAGGCTCACGGCCGTGTTGCCGTCGTCCTGCAGGATGATCTCGTCGCAGGCCAGGGCCAGCTCGTATCCGCCCCCGGCGCAGGTCCCGTTCAGGGCCGCCAGGGTGCGGATGCCGCACTCGGCGGCCATGGCCTCGAGCCCGAGACGGGTCTCGTTGGTGAACTTGCAGAAGTTCACCTTGAAGGCGTGCGTGGAGGAGCCGAGCATGTGGATGTTGGCGCCCGCGCAGAAGACGCGGGGGACGCAACTCTCGATCACCAGCACCCGCACGCCCGGGTGCTCGAAGCGCAGGCGCCGGACGACATCGGCGAGCTCGATGTCCACGCCCAGGTCGTAGCTGTTGAGCTTCAGCTGGTAGTCGGGACGCAGACCGTCGTCCTCGGACACCTGCATGCCGAGGCGGGCGATGCCGCCCTCGACCTGGAAGCTCCAGTGCTTGTAGGCCTCGGGGCGGGTCTCGAAGCGCACGGAGGCCTGGGCCGGGGCTTCGGACGACGGGGCTGTGGTCGTGTTCACGGTGACCGAGGGTAGCCGCGCCCGAGGGCAGCACCGAGCCGTGGACGGACTGCGGCAGATGGCCGCCGGAGACGTTTGGACAGGGGGCGCTTTCGGCGCGTCCAATGCCGTGGAAGGAACCCGACTCCCCAGCATGCAGCCCGCACGCCGCACCCGGACCCGCCGCCTGCCCGCCCCGGACCTCGTCGAGCGCGCACGGATGGGCGATCGAGACGCCTTCGAGCAGCTCTGCGTCCAGGCCATGCCGATGCTCACGGGCACGGCCCGCCGGCTCCTGCGTGACCCGTATGCGGCCGAGGAAGCGGTGGCCGAGGCCTTGTTCCGGGCTTTCCGGCACATGCCCAGCTTCCGCGCCGAGGCGCAGTTCGGGACCTGGCTGCATCGCATCCTGTGCCGCGTGGCCGTGGACCGCTTCCGGCTCCAAGCGCGCGAGCGGGCGCGTCGACAGGACCTGGGGGAGCGCGCGGCACGCGGTCTCTCCGGAGCCCCGCGGCCGCGGCGCAGCGCGCTCGAGCGGCTTGCCCAGGACGAGGAGACCCGCCGGATTCGCGCGGCCGTCGAGGATCTGCCGCCGCGCCAGAGGCTCGTGCTGGTGCTGCACGTGTGGGAGGGGCTCTCGCTGGCCGAGACCGCGGAGACCCTGGGCGTCCGCTACGCGACGGCGAAGTCCAACCTGTGTCATGCGCGCAGCACGCTGCGTCGACTCCTCGACGACGCGACGACCGCGGAGGACGCGCGATGAGCCGCCACGAGGACCTCCTGCTGCGGGTCCGGGCCGCCCGGCCGGGCGACCCCGATGGGCTCGAGTCCCAGGCGGCAGCCGTGCGGACCCTCGCCCGCTTCGCTGTGCTCGAAGCGGGGCACGGTCTCGGGACCACACGACGGCAGCGCCGGTCGGGGTGGCTGCTGCGGGCCGCCGCCGTGTTGGCGGTGGTTGTCCTGCCGCTGGCCGGCACCGGCTCGGAGCACGAGGCCGAAGCTCCCACGCCCGTCCTGACCGCGCGGACGGGCCTCTGGGAGGCGCGCGTCGAGCGCGCCCTGGCGGGCGACGTCCTTGCCCGCGAGCGCGTCCTGCGTGGCGGCCTCGCTGCACGCCGCGCGCTGCTGCGCCTCGCCGAGGGGGCGCAATCGGGAGCGGCGGAAGCCCTGGGCCTGCTGGAGGCTGCCGGCCCGCTCCGCGGGGCGGACGAGGCGCGACGTCTCGCGCGTCTGGCGCACGATCCGGCGCTGCGCACCAGGGCGTGCCGTCTGCTGGCGCGTGACGTGGGCCGTACGGGGACCCGCCAGCTGGCGGCCTTGCTGGCGGCCGGCCCGGAGGCGGAGATCGACGCCGTAGCCGGCTTGGAGCGGGTGGCGGCGCGGGGACGACGCGCGGGCGCGCTGCGCGGACTGCTTGCCGGTGTCGCTGCGGGTCGCCCGCTGGCCGTCGAGGCGGCCGTGCGCGTCGGCGGCGGGGCGCACCTGGCACGCGTGCTGGAGGCGCTCCCCGCCGGAGCGCCGCTGGAGCGCGCCGTGGTGCGCGAGATGCGCAGCGCGCCAGCGACGGTGCGCTCGCGCCTGCTGCGCCTCGCGGAGCGCGGCGATCAGCGCGCTGTCCGCATCGCGACCGCCGCGGCCATCGAGGGCGTTGTCCCGATGTTGGCACGTGAGGCAGCCGGCGGCGATGCGGGGCGGGTGAGCACGGCGATCCACCTGCTCGCCGAGGTGGGCAGCATGCCCGCTTGGATCGCGCTGGCACGGGTACTCGATGGCGGCGCAGAGGCGCTCGTCGCCGAGCGTCTGCGCTCCGCCCCCGCGCACCTCGATGCGGCCCTGATCGCCCGCGCACGGAGTTCGCTGCGTGATGCCCCCGCCGCGCTGGACGCGCTCGCGGTGCGTGGTGCGGTCGCGCCGCTACGCGAGCTCGCGCGTACCTCCAGGCTCGCACCGGCAGCCGTGCGAGCGCTGGGCCGCTCGGAGAGTGCAGCTGCATCAGGCGCGCTGCTCGAACTCGCCGCGCGGCCTGCGCTCAAGGGGCACGTGCTCGAGGCACTGGCCGTGCGGCTCGACGGTGGACGTGCCGATGCCGGGCCGGCGCTCCTGGCCCTGGCTCGCGCCGGCCAGCAGCGGGCCGTGCTGCGCGTCCTGGCTGCTGGCGGCGAAGCCGGCCGCGTCCTCTTGCAGGAGGCCGCGCGAGACGCGCGGCTCGGCCCCCGGGCCCGTCACGTACTCGATCGCCTACCGGCTGCTCGCGACGCGCTGCGCGTCGCGCGCAAGAGCGCGGTCGCCAAGAAATCACGCTCCATCTGAGAGGACCAGCCATGCGTTGGAATCGCACGATCGTTCTGCTCGCACTCATCGGCATCCTGGCCACGCCCGTGCGCGCCGAGGAAGAGGAAGCCGCCGCCGCTCGCGGCACGCACACCCTCGACCTCACCGGCTACGCGCTTCCGGCCGCGCCGCGCGGTGCGCGCATCTCCGTGCCCACGGACATCATCAACCTGGAGGGCGCCGGCCCGGGCGACTGGCAGATCTGGAACCCGGACAACTACGTCGAGAACGGTACGTGGCTGCCTTTCGAGCAGCCTGCGCTCGAGCGCCGAGCCGTGTCAGCGGACACTGTGGTAGCTGTGCTTCGCAGCCTGGTCGACGACGCAGCGAACGAGGACCTCGGCATCGACGAGGTGGCAGGCGGGATCGCGCTGCACGGCGCACGGGCGGCGGTCGACACGGTTGTTGGGCATGCACCCTGGGTGCTC
>JAHEIK010000558.1 GCA_024639415.1 Planctomycetota bacterium | reverse complement strand
GGAAGATCGCCACCCGGAAAATTGAAAGAAGCCGCCGCCCTCTGGGCGGCGGCTTCTAGCCGCTGGTAGCGGGGGCGGGAGTCGAACCCGCGACCTCCAGGTTATGAGCCTGACGAGATACCACTTCTCCACCCCGCGTCGCGGTGCGGCGGGGAGAGACTACACCTCGCCCAAGAGGCTCCAAGCGGAATGCACGGAGTTGGGAAAGACGAGAAGACGGGCCGGAGGACGGGAACGGGCGGCGGGTACGCCGGGAACGATGACGGGAACGGGCACGTTCACGGGGAAACCTGGGCGCAGCCCAGGTTTCAATGTGGCCATGTACCGCGACTCCTTCAGCGAGCCCGGCTGGATGCGCTTCCTGCGGATCTTCAGCGCCTCCTTCCGGCTCGGACACTTCTTCCGGGTCGAGGTGCGGGTCTTCTGGCTCGCCCTGATCGTCATGCCGATCATCCTGCTGCGCTCGGTCGAAGGACTCCCCTTCATCGAAGGCGCGACCCGGATCGCAAGCATCACCCTGGGCATCTACGTGGTCATCTGGACCCACGAGATGGGACACATCTGGGCCGGCCGCCGCTACGGGATCGAGACGCCGCTGATCACACTCTCGCCCCTGGGCGGACTCGCCCACATGAGCGCCCCCGCGCCGGATCCGAAGAAGGAGATCGTCATCTCGCTCGCGGGGCCGGCAGTCCACCTGCTCTGGCTCGCCGTGTTCTTCCCACTCTCGCTGCTCTTCGACTACGGCACGTTCGCCCCCGAAGGCTGGCTCATCGATCCCGTCATGTCCTTCGTGGACACGATGGTCTACATCAACCTCTGGCTCACCGCCTTCAACCTGCTGCCCTTCTTCCCGCTGGACGGCGGCCACGTGTTCCGCGCGATCCTGGCCCAGCGCATGCACCCCAACCGCGCGTCCATGATCGCGGCCAAGGTCGGCACGATCGGCGCCATCGCGTTCATCGCCGTCGGCATCGTGCTCTGGGTCACGCCCCCGGAAGACCTGTGGGGCATCATCCTCATCCTCATCGGCATCTCCGGCCTGCAGGCCTGCAAGCGGGAACGCATGGCCGCGCAGCACTCCGCCGGCCCCTACATGACGAATAGTCCCCTGCAACCCTGGCAGACCGACGCCGACGCATGGAAGCAGGGCGGGCAGAGCCACGAACCCTCCCGCGCAGACCTGAAGCGCGCCGCACGCGACCAGAAGAAGCGCGAGAGGGAGGAACAGGAGCGTCTGGCGCTGGACGCAGACGTCGATCGCGTGCTCGATCGCCTCAACGACGTCGGCCTCGACGGCCTCACGGCGAAGGAGCGCAAGATCCTCGAGAAGGCCTCCAAGCGCCGCCGCAGCGAGTGAGGATCCCGGGCGCAGCGTATAGAGTGCGCAGTCCCCAGGGCGGATAGCTCAGTTGGCTAGAGCACCTCGTTTACACCGAGGGGGTCGGGGGTTCGAGTCCCTCTCCGCCCACCACTACGCACGCATGTCCACGCACCCATGTCGACCACAACACCCGACCCGGATCGCCGCACCGCCCTCGTGCCCCCGCACGGTGACGCGATGCGCCTCGATCGCTTCCTGGCCGAGTGCTTCCCGCTCTACTCGCGGCGCCAGCTCGTCAAGGTCGTGAAGAGTGGCCACGTGCGCGTCAACGGCGTCCGCGCGCGCCCCGGGGTCGTGCTGCACACGGGCGATCGCCTCGAGATGCCTGTGTGGTCCCGCGTCCTGCCGCAGCTCGAGAAGGAGCGCGCCGCCGTACGCGAGGTGAGCCGCCCGGAGTCCGAGGTGGTCGAGCTCTACCGTGACGACGACCTGCTCATCGTCTCCAAGCCCCCCGGCGTCCCCGTGCACGGCGGCGCCCTGCAGAGCAACGTCGTCACGCTGATCGACATGCTGCGCGACGACATCCTCGAGGACTTCGGCTTGGTACACCGCCTCGACCGCGACACCACCGGCGCCATCGCGCTGGTGCGCGGCGCGGAGCTGCGCAAGGCGATGATGGAGCGCTTCGCCACCTCCGATGGAGCCATCGAGAAGGTCTACGAAGCGATCGTCTCGGGTACGCCGGATCCGGCCGAGGGTCGCATCGAGGCTCCGCTCGCACCGCCCGGCCACGGCGGCAAGGCGCGCGTCAGCGAGGAGCATGGCAAGCCGGCACTGACCCGCTACCGGACGCTCGAGAGCTTCACGCGTGCCGCACGCCTCGAGCTGACGCTGGACACCGGCCGCACGCACCAGATCCGCGTACACCTGGCGTCGATCGGCTGCCCGCTGCTCGTGGACCCGGTCTACGCGGGTCGCAAGGGCTGGCGCATTCCCGATCCCCGCGGCTCGCGCGACGCGTACCTCAAGCGCACGCCGCTGCATGCCACGCGCCTGACGCTCCCCCATCCGCGCACGGACGAGCTGGTGTCGGTCGAGGCGCCCATGCCGGCCGACATGCGCTACGCGCTCGAGGTGTTGCGCGTGGTGACCGGGCGCGGGCGCAAGCGTGGCGGCTTGCCGCCGACGGAGAGCCGCCCGACCGACGACGCCCCGTAGGGCGGGTATGTAACCCGCCCCTACAGTCGTCGGGTAGGGGCGGCATACATTGCCGCCCATCCCAAGCCTCGGAGCGGCAGAGTCTGCGGCCCCCGGCGGGGCAGATTGCCAGCCTGAACGCCCCTACCTGGGCGTGCGGATGCGCTTCTTCTGCTGACGCTTCGGCGAGCAGGGGCGCTTGCCGTGGTTGGCCTTCTTCACGAGTCGGCGGTTGACAGCCATGGTTCGCTCCCGGAATCGACGGACAAGCGGGGGAGGTTACACGGCCCGGAGGCTCAGGCGAAGGCGATGTCGA
>JAHEIK010000125.1:8213-9190 GCA_024639415.1 Planctomycetota bacterium | reverse complement strand
CTACGTGCTCTCCCTGCCCGAGCGCGTCCTGCGTTGGATCGCGACGCTCGTCGGCTTGCTCGGCTACGCCGTCACGCGCCTGCTACCCAAGCCGATTCGCGAGGGGAAGTTCTATCGGCTCGCCGTGGAGCGGCAGATCAAGATGCTCACGGACGACGTGGGCATGGCAGGCCTGTTCCCGAGCGCGCAGGCGCTCGACGGCGCAACCGCCAAGCGCATGGCGGTCGGCGGTGCGGTGGACAACCTGATGATGGTGGGGCTGCATGCCTCGCCCCTGTGGATCCTGCTTGCGGCGTCGGACATCAGCAAGGGCGCACAGACCTACATGGGCGCGCTCGCCGAGGAACTCAAGGAAGCCGGTGTGATGGAGGAGGGGTCGCGTCTCGACTCGCTCGACGAAGTGTTGGAGGGGCTGAACCGGCTCTCCGACCGGCTGTCGGACACGGTCGACATGCCGCCGCTCTCCGTCGCTGACATGAAGCAGACGATCACCGGAATCGGCAAGGAGATGCGCGCGGGCGGCACGGCGCTGCTGGAGACGGCGGACGTCGATGGTCTCGCAGAGGACCTGACGACGCTAGCCCAGGACGCGAACCACTCACTGCTCGAGACGACGGGCGCGGTGGCGCTCGGGACCATGCGGGGCGCCGGCAACATCCTTCTCGGAGGTCTCGTCGGCGCGGGAGCCACGGTGAAGTTCGTCGGGCGCATCGTCTGGAACGATGTGCTGGGCGACTACGGGCGGACCATCCAGAAGATCTATCGCCGCGGCTTCTACGGCTCCGTCCGCTCCTTTCTGAGGCCCCAGGTGCGCAGCTACCGCAACCTGTTCGCCTACCGCTTCGTTTCCGTGACCGAGCTGCTGGTCTCCTTCTTCCGCTGGCGCAAGGCGCCCTGGCGGCTGGTTCCCGGAGTCGTCTGACCCGGCGGCTGCGGGCTGCGAGGCCGATCCATGGCCTTCGTCAGCGGCAGGGCCA
>JAHEIK010000125.1:7735-8203 GCA_024639415.1 Planctomycetota bacterium | reverse complement strand
TCGGTCGCGTGCTGGCCGATAGCGAAGGTGCGAGGCAGAGGAAGCGAAGGCCCTAGAACCATGGCGCACATTCTTGTCGTCGACGACGAGCCCGCTGTTCGTGACGCGCTGAGCTGTCAGCTGCGGGAGATGAAGCACCGACTCACGGAAGCTTCAAACGGTGTCGAAGCCCTCGAGCGGCTCCATGAGCGCGAGTTCGACCTGATCCTCACGGACGTGATGATGCCCAAGCTCAACGGCTTCCAGTTCCTCGAGCGCGCGCTGCCCTACCTCAAGGGGCGGGTTCCCGTGGTCATCCTCAGCTCCGTGGACGAGAGTGGGAGCGTGTGTGCGGCCATCGAAGCCGGCGCCGACGACTACCTGAACAAGCCTGCCGAGCGTGCCGACCTCGAGCGCGTCCTCGGGGAGGGCCTCCGGCGTCGTGAGGAGATGGTGCGCCTCCTGGGCCGCCACCGTGGTCGTGGCGGA
>JAHEIK010000125.1:937-7725 GCA_024639415.1 Planctomycetota bacterium | reverse complement strand
GAAGCCCCGACCGACCAGGTGCCCGCCGGCGTCCCCGCCGTGCGCGAGGAGCGTCGCATGATCGCGGTGCCGCGTCCCGAGGCCGAGTCCGAGGATGTCGTCGTCACGCCGAAGGGCTTCTGGCAGAGGCTCAAGGGCTTGTTGGGACGCTCGGACGCCGCCTAGACGAGCACTTCTGTCAGCGCACCGTGACCGCCGCGCAGTACCAACACGCAGGATCCTCGTCCTCTGCGATCGTCTCGAGCAGCACGGAGAGACGGGCGGGTACGAGCCCCTCGAACAGGATCGTATCTCCGCGCACGATCTGGATCGGCTTGGCCAGGTCTACCAGGCTGCGGTTCAGGTAGACCGTCGTCTCGCCCGAGGACGCTCCCGAGAGGGTGATGCGGTTGCCGTCGATGCGGCCCTCGACGCGCGTGCTCCCACGCGGACGGCCCAGCCATGCGAAACGCCTCTTGTGAGCGCGTGAGGGCTCCCAGACCACGTGCTTCGGGTACGGGTCGCGCTCGTGCTCGAGCATCCACTCGACGATCGGCTTCAGACCCTTCTTGGGTAGGCCGTGTCCGATGTCGTCGTACTGGTCGTACTTCCAGACGTACGGATAGCCCTCGGCCTTGAGCGCTTGCAGGACCTCGTGGGCCTTGGCAGAGCTTCCGTAGTGCACCTGCTTGTCGTCGGTGGAGTTGTAGAACCAGATGGGCGTGTTCAGGAGATTCGGTACGTGGCCCGGCGCGATGCCCCGGGAGCTGCCGAACAGCCCGCCTGCACAGGCGCTGAGCGCGGCGAAGCGGTCCGCGTGCCTGCTACCCAGCGACCAGGTCCCGTAGCCGCCCATGGAGTGCCCGGCGACGTAGATGCGATTCGTGTCGACGTCCCACGTGCGCTTGGCCGCATCGATCAAGGCCAGGACCCACTGCTCGATCGCGGGCTGGTTCCAGGCCGAGCCGACCTTCTTCGGGGTCGTCGGCGCGACGACGATGCAGTCACCCCCGGCCAGGCTCCACTTCTGCAGGGCGTTCTTGCCGTCGCCCACGCCCTGTCCGCCGCCGTGCAGCGCGACGAACAACCCACGCCGCTTCTTCGCTCCAAGGACCTGGACCGCTCCCGTAAGGCCGCCGTGGGTGAAGCTCTGGGTCGACTTCTTGGTCAGCTTCGCGCCCGCCTTGCGTACGACCTTGAGGATCGACTTCCCGTGCTTCTTGACGCTCTTCAGCTTCAGCGAGCCGAGCCTGTCCAGGGCCGCGCGGATCGCCTGGCGGCGCGCAGGCGTGGCGCCGACGTACTCCTTGATCCAGGCCTTGACCTCGCGAGCGCTGTCTCTCCCGTTCCACAGGCGGGTCGCAGGCGTCGGCGGGGGCGCGTCCTTGGCGTGCGCCGGCGCCGCCGCGCCCAGGCAGGGCAGGAGCAGGAGGAGTCCGAGGAGGGCATGCCGCACGCCGAGCACCGGCCCACTGTACGGCCATGCCCCCTCGCGGTCCCGATCCTGTAGGATCCCTCCCCAGGCGCGAGGCCGGGCGCCGCCTGTGCATGAGCCGATCCTGATACGTGTCCGACCGGAGGCGCCGCGATGAGTCGCATCATCCCCTCACACTGGGGCAGCCAGTCTGCGTTCCGGATCGAGATCCAGAACCTGGCACAGGCCGTGTTCGACGAGCTGGATCCGCGCCTCGAGCCCGAGGTCCTGCTGCTGGGGCTCGTCGCCGATCACGAGGACGGCGTGTACCCGCTGTTCCTCGACACGCAGAGCGGGGAGTCGTCGTCCAGCCTGTTCACCGAGGCCTCCCGGCGCGCCAAGTCCATCCGCAAGGAGCTCTACGAGCAGGCCACGAAGGCAAGCAAGAGCAAGCCCGAGGGCGATGCCAAGCGCGCGATCGTGCTCGAGGCCTGGCGCCAGGCGGTGGAAGGTGCGCTCGAGGCGAGCGACGTGGACCAGGACGCCATCTCCTTCTGCAGCTCGCCGCGGCCGGTCAAGGAGTTCCTCGTCTGCACGGTGCTGCGCCTGAGCCGCGGAGCCTGGAAGTCGCGCTACGCGCTGCGCAAGAACCAGATCGATCGCAAGGAGGGGCGGCCCGAGTCCCTGCTCGACGCGACGGTGGAGCAGTTCATGCGGCGCTG
This sequence comes from Planctomycetota bacterium, assembly GCA_024639415.1. Lineage (GTDB taxonomy): Bacteria > Planctomycetota > PLA2 > PLA2 > JAEUHO01 > JAHEIK01. Next base: position 5,610 of record JAHEIK010000125.1, on the reverse strand, counting down.
CGTCGTCGGCATGGCCGAGCACCACTCGGGGATGTCCGCGTCGATGGTGGACGCCGATCCCGAGGAGATCCTGCGCGCAGCCGGCCGCCTCGTGACCGACGCTCCGGCGTTGGGCCCGCAGCGAGATCTCGACTTGCGCGGGCTGTGGCACGCGGCCAACACCATCTCCTCGCTCTACTACGAGGGACAGAGCAGTCGCGGGCAGTTGCTGATCTCGGTGCCCGAGCACGATGCCATCGTGCAGAAGGTGGCGTTCCAGCGGCCGGTTCCCATGACGGACCACGTCGCCGTGCGCAAGCTGCTGGAGACGCATCAACCGGGCTACAGCCTGCTCAGCGACGGGAGCGCGGTCTACGGGCTTGGTCACGAGAACCTGATGTCCTCCGTGCCCGATCGCAACCTCTTCAACGTCACGTTCCTGCAGCACTACACATGGGAACTGGCGTACGGCCTGCGCCCGCTGATGCGCGTGAACTACGGTCATCCGCGCCTGCCGGACAGCTCCATCCGGAAGGACCGCTTCGCAGCCCTGGCCACGAACACGTTCGGGGTGATTGCTGAGGATGCGCTGGATGCGCTGTGGGCGCTGGCGGACGCCTGCACCCGGCAGACGCACGGAACCCTGCTGGTCGTATCCGCCGATGCGGCGGCCGAAGCCCACCGGCTCGGGATACAGGCCGCACCGATTCAGCCGACCCGCTTGGACGAGCCCGGCGTGCTTGCCGTGACGGCTGTCGATGGCGCCGTCCTCGCTGATCCGTCCGCGACCATTCATGCCTTCAGTGTGATCCTCGACGGCCAGGCGTCGACCAAGGGCAATCCGGCGCGCGGTGCCCGCTACAACTCCGCGCTGCGCTACGTCGACGCGAGCGAGGTCCCGTGCCTCGCCGTCGTGGTCTCCGAGGACGGAACTGTGGACTTCGTGTCCTGAGCGGAGCCCCCGCACGGGCGCTTCGGGTACCATCCCCGCGCCCCGGAGGAGAGAAGCGCGATGATCCGTGTCCGTAGCATGCGTGATGGCAAGTTGCTCGTGCGCGAGGGGACCGACGCGCTGCGCGATGCGCTGGCCGTTCCCGAGCCCGATTGGATCGCAGCTATCGCTCCGACGAAGGAAGAGATCCAGGCGCTGTGCGATCAGATGAAGCTGCACCCGCTGGCGGTGCGCGATGCCATGGACGAGGACCAGCCCCCGAAGATCGACGACTACGAGGACTACCTGTTCTTCATCGTCCACACGCCGGTCAAGCGGGCGTACACGCAGTCGCGGCGCATCGCCGTGTTCCTGGGCAAGATGTGGATCGTCACCATCCAGACGACCGACTCCGATGCGATGGACGAGATCGCCTCACGTGTCGAGCAGGCGCCCGAGCACCTGATCCCGTCCCCCGATGCCCTGGCGCACGTGGTCATCGATCACATGACGGCCGGCTTCGAAGAGCTCACCTCCGAGGTCCTCGAGGACATGACGAAGCTCGAGGATCGCGTGCTCAGCGACGCCACCCCGGCCAGCATGGAGGCCATCCTCAAGATGCGCCGGCGCGTGATCGGGCTGGCGCGTGTCACACGCAGTCAGCGTGATGTGTGCGGCTCCTTGTGCCGCACGCCGCATCCTGCCGTCCGACCCGAAGTCGTGCCCTACATGCGCGACGTGTACGACCACGTCCTGCGCGTGTTCGAACTCCTGGAGTCGGCGCGCGAGGGGCTCTCAGTGACCCGCGACGCCTACCTCGCGGTGGTGAACAATCGGCTGAGCGAGATCATGCGCACGCTCACGATCATCGCGACGGTGATGATGCCGCTGTCGTTGCTCGCAGGCGTGTACGGCATGAACTTCGACTGGATGCCGGGCCTCAAGAGTCCGGCGGGCTTCTGGTTGATGATCGGCACCATGGGCGTCGTCGCGGGCGGCATGCTGCTCTTCTTCCGCCGCCGCAAATGGTTCTGACGGGGATGGGCGAGGTTGGGCCTGCGCGTTGTCGTCGTCGGCCTCGCGTGGAAGCCCACGCCACGGACCAGGGTGTGCACGGGAGCACTCCGTTGCGAGCCCGGTGAGCCCGACGCGAACCGGTGTCACGACGAGGATCCGCGCCGGAGGCGGGCTCCTGCCCGCTGAGGACGCGCATCCGAGTTGGGGCCCGGTGCAGCGAGAGGATCGACGGGCGCAGCAGGAGGGCTTCTCGTGCAGGCCCTTGCCTCCTTGCGCGGCACCCAACCTCGAGCATCCCCAACGGCGTTCTGGGGTCGGGGCCGGGCTTCGTCGTCGTCGGCCTCGCGTGACAGACGCCGCAAGTGGTTCTGACGCGGGCGGGGCTCAATCGCGCTGGACGATCCACTCCCGCAGCCGGAAGTGTCCCGGTCGGCGTCCCTGGATGTAGCTGCCGTGGGGGTAGGTCACGCCGACGAGCGTGCGATCCGTGTAGGCGAACTCCGAGGCGACGACGGTCGTCCCATCATCGAAGTGGTTCCGCACGAAGAGCGTCGCCCCACTCAGGGGCACCACGTACATGCGGTAGTGGATGATGCCCGCCGCATTCAGGTCGACTCGTGACCGGCCGCCACCACCGCCGGAGTCACTCTGGTGGCGGTCGGCCACCTGGATGATCGGACGACGACGCTTGCTGGGGCCGGGCGACGGCGGTGTTGCGATGCCGGGCAGCGTCTCCTCAGGATCTGCGATCGGCATCCGGCCTTCGTTGCCCGTCGTCGACCACTCGCCCGTCATCGGCTCGAAGCCCGCCTCCGCCAGCACGGCGGCCTGGCGTTCGGCGAGGTCCAGGAGCGCTTGCACGGGGCCGCCGTGCGCGTCTTCCATCGGCACCTGAGCCAAGTCGTGGCGCCTGCGGTAGAGACTCACGTACGTGATCGATTTGCCGCTCACGCTGAGATCCCCGTGGGCGCTCGACGGATGGCCGACGGCGAGTAGCTGTGCCGTGGGCAGTGTGGTCGCACTCGCGCGCTCGACGGCCCGGAGGCGCGCCTGGGCCACCTCGTACGCCTCGTGGCGACTGTCCGTGGGCGCAGGTTGCAGCACCAGCCAGGCGGCGACGGGGACCATGGCGAGGAGCAGGAGCCAGGGCCACGTACGCGCGCGCTGCTTCATGCTCGACCTCCGTGGCCCAGCATAGCGAGACCTCGCGCGCTTGCGCGCCCCTCAGTCCTCGAGTGCCGCAGCTACGCTCTCCCAGTCCTCGTAGAGCCGGGCAAGCTCGTCGCGGCCGGCGTGCAGGTCGTGCAGCAGCGCTTCCGCCGAGGCGGGGTCGTGACCGGGCCCGTACGCACTCTCCAAGCGTCGCTCGAGATCGCCGATCCTGTCCTCGAGCTTCGTGATGCGGCTCTCGAGGTCGCGGTAGCGATTGCGCAGACGGTTGAGCTCGCGCTGCCTTGTGCGGCGATCCTCGAAGGCCTGCCGGGCGTCGTCCTTGCCTTCCGTCTCGCCGCGGCGATCGCGTAGCGCCGTGTGACGGCCGAACTCGCCGGCGGCGGCCTTCTTGCGCCACCAGGCGGCGAAGCGCATGGGGTGGTCCACCAGCTGCCTGTCCTGCACCTCCACAACGCGGTCCACGAGCTTGTCGAGGAAGTAGCGGTCGTGGCTGATGACGAACAGCGTGCCTTCGAAGTCCTGCAGCATCTCTTCGAGCTGCTCGCAGGCCTGGATGTCGAGGTGGTTCGTCGGCTCGTCGAGCATGAGGAAGTTCACCTGCTCGTGCACGAGGCGGGCGAGCTGCAGGCGGCTCTTCTCCCCGCCGGAGAGGGAGCCGATGGGGCGCGCCAGGTCCTCGCGCGAAAAGAGGAAGCGGTGCAGCAGCAGGACGGCCTGCTTGGGTGGCTGGCGCGTGGTGCGCACCGCCCAGTCCTCGAGCGTCTCGCTTGGATCTAGGTCTTCCCGCAGCTGGCTGTAGTCCCCGACGCGGACCGACTTGCCGATGCGCAGCGTCGGGTTGTCCCAGTCTCCCTCTTGGAGGATGCTGCGAAAGAGCGTCGACTTGCCGCTGCCGTTGTTGCCGACCAGGCAGACACGGTCGCCGAACTCGATCTCCAGGTTGGCGCCGTCGAACAGCACCCGATCGCCGAAGGCGAAGGAGAAGTCGCGGATGCTCAGCGCGATGCGCCCGTGGCGCCCGCTGCCCTTCATGGACGCGCCGAAGGTCCGCTCCTGGTCATCCGGCTTCTCGATCTTGTCCATGCGGTCGACGCGCTTGAGCATGGCCTTGGCGCGCTTGGCCTGGCCCGGGTCGTCGTACGCGTTGGCCATGTCCTTGAGACGCCGGGCCTGGAACTCGATGCGCGCGATCAGGCGCTGCTGCGCCTTGAACTGGCGCTCCTGCCGCGCGAGCGCCTCCGCCTTCTGGCGCTGGAAGTCGCTGTAGTTGCCCGTCCAGACCGTCACCCGCGAGCGGCGTAGCTCCCAGATCTCCTTGGTCACCGTGTCGAGCAGGTGGCGGTTGTGGCTGACCATGATGATGGCCGCCTTCGACTTGCGTACGAAGTCGATGAACCACTCGACGCCTTCCATGTCGAGGTGGTTCGACGGCTCATCCAGGAGGAGTACGTCGGGATCGCTCAGCAGGACGCGCGCCAAGCCGATGACGTTGCGTTCGCCGCCCGAGAAGCCGTCCATGGGCTGGTGCCACGCGTCTTCAGGAAGCCCGAGGCTGCTGAGCACCGACTCGATG
>JAHEIK010000125.1:0-927 GCA_024639415.1 Planctomycetota bacterium | reverse complement strand
ACGTCGTAGACGCCGGCCTGCTCCTGCTCGGCTTGAAGTTGCTCGTAGTCGCGCAGGAGCCGCCGCCTCAGGGCCTCCTCTTCGGCCGAGGCAAGTTGCTGCTCGAGCGCGCGCAGATCCTGCTCGCGTGCGGTCTCGGCGGCGAAGGCGCGCTGCATCTCCTGGAACACGGTGCGGCCCGGCTCGAACTCCAACTCCTGCGCCTGGTAGGCAACGCGCGCACCACCGGCGGGTACGACGCTGCCGTCGGTGGGCTCCATGCGCCCGGCGAGGAGCTTGAGGAGGGTGGACTTGCCCGTGCCGTTGCGTCCGATCAAGCCGACGCGGGCGCCGGGCTCGATCTTGACGTTCACGCCGTCGAGGAGCACGGGCCCCCCGAAGTGCATGCGCAGTCCGCTGGCGGTGATGAGCGGCATCCGGGGAGGGTACCCGAGTCCGCGCGCTGCGTACTTGCTAGGATGGCAGAGGTCTTCAGGATCGACGGCGGGGGCAGCATGCGGCAAGGAACATGCCCGAAGTGCAAGGCGACGGAGATCCATCACAACGCCCACGAGATGAAGACCATGTACGGCAGGGGGCACCGTGGGCTGCACGTCGGGCTCTTCGGGATCGCCGAGGTCGACCGCTACGTCTGCACGGCCTGCGGGTTCTTCGAGTCCTACGTCAATGCGGACGGACTCGAGAAGATCCGCAAGGCGTGGACGCGCGTGGCCCCACCTCCCCAGGCTCCGAGCCCCTGAGCGCCTGAGCGCCTGAGCGCCTGAGCACCGCGAGTCGTGGATGAACGGCCGCAGCATGCGGGGCTGCGTTGCGGCCAGACGTCCTTCCACGGGAAACGCCGCTGCGCTACCCTGGTGGTCGTCATGCGCATGCTCGCGGGACCCGGCGTCTTCTTGCTCGCACTCCTCGGGATCACCTGCTGCGGGG
>JAHEIK010000557.1 GCA_024639415.1 Planctomycetota bacterium | reverse complement strand
GTCCACCGGACCCAGGTCGCCCTGGAGAAGAAATACCGTCGCCTGACCCGTGACCTCGCGCTGCCTGCCGCCGACTGCCTGGACGCTTCTCGCCCGGGCGACCACGCTCCCGCGGTCTTCGGCTCTCCGGGAGAATCGCGATTCTCACGGATTCCGCCCCTGGTACGCGTGAATCAGCGCCCGTAGGCTGCGCCAGCGCTTTGCCAAGCGCAGGGAGTATCACCAGCTATGGCTACCAAGTCCAAAATGACGACGACCAGTCTTCCCACCTTCATGAATCGGCTGCGACGGCGCAACCCGGGACAGAAGGAGTTCCATCAGGCGGTCGAGGAGGTGATGAGCACGCTCATTCCCTTCGTCGCGGACCACCACGAGTATCGACAGGCGCGCATCCTCGAGCGCCTCACCGAGCCGGACCGCGTCATCTCCTTCCGCGTCACCTGGGAAGATGACAAGCGCAACGTGCGCGTCAACCGCGCATGGCGGGTGCAGTTCAGCAACGCCATCGGCCCCTACAAGGGTGGCCTCCGTTTCGACAGGTCGGTCAACGAGAGCATCCTGAAGTTCCTGGGATTCGAGCAGGTCTTCAAGAACAGTCTGACGGGGCTGCCGATGGGCGGCGCCAAGGGCGGCTCGAACTTCAACCCGAAAGGCAAGAGTGACTGCGAGATCATGCGCTTCTGCCATAGCCTGATGACCGAACTGGCGCGCCACATCGGCGAAGACGTCGACGTGCCCGCCGGTGACATCGGCGTGGGCGGCCGCGAGGTCTCCTACCTGTTCGGGCAGTACAAGCGGATGGAGAACCGCTGGGCCGGCATCCTGACCGGCAAGGGACTGGCCTTCGGCGGTAGCCAGATCCGGGTCGAGGCGACCGGCTACGGCGCGGTCTACTTCGCGCAACACATGCTGAACCGCAGGAGCGAGAGCCTGGAGGGCAAGACCGCCGCGGTCTCCGGTTCCGGCAACGTGGCGCAGTACTGCCTTGAGAAGCTCATCCAGTTGGGCGCGAAACCGGTCACCGCCAGCGACTCCGACGGCTCCATCTACGACCCGGATGGCATCGACGAGGAGAAGCTTGCGTGGATCATCGACCTCAAGGAGAAGCGTCGCGGCCGTATTCGTGAGTACGCGGAACACTTCGGCTGCGAATTCCTGGAGGGTGCCAGGCCTTGGGGAATCGACGTCGACCTGGCGTTCCCGTGCGCGACGCAGAACGAGCTGGACGCCGAGGACGCCAAGACGCTGATCGGCAACGGCGTGCTGGCCGTCAGCGAGGGTGCCAACATGCCGAGCACCAACGAGGCCATCGAGCTGTTCCGCGACGCGCGCATCGCCTTCGGCCCCGGCAAGGCGGCGAATGCCGGTGGCGTGGCGGTATCCGGCCTGGAGCAGAGCCAGAACGCGCTGCGTATCGCGTGGAAGCGCGACGAAGTCGACGAGCGCCTGAAGGGCATCATGACCGAGATCCACGACAAGTGCGTGCGCTACGGCGAGTCCGAGAACGGCTACGTCGACTACGTGAAGGGCGCCAACATCGGTGGCTTCGTGCGCGTCGCGGAGTCCATGATGGCCTACGGCTACGTCTAGACGCGGTCCAGAGCCGGGCTCTCAGCGGCTTGCTCGTCCACAGCGGGCCTTCTGCTAGGGTCCCGGCTCATGAGCGCCTCGGAGCCCCCCACCGAACCCGTGAAGAAGACGGGCCTGGCGACACGTCTGCTCGACCTCGGCAACAGCAACAAGTTGATCGCGGTCGCGACGCTGCTGACGGTCGTCACCGGCCTCTCCTTCGTCGTCAACTCGGTCCTGTCCGCGTTCTCGGACGGCGACGACTACTCGAGCGAGGTCCTGATCCGCGCCATCGAGTACGTGCAGTCCCAGGCGACGTCCGGACAGGAGTCGCGCGACGTGGGCACGGACCGTTCGAGGGAGGCGGCGGAGAGCGCCCTGCAGACGCTGGGCGCGGAAGCCGAGCGCGGTGGCGCGACGGCCAAGGAACGTCGCGAAATCGCCACGGCACTGCGCGCTTTCGGACGCGGCGACAGCAAGCAGGCGATGCGGATCCTGGGCGAAATCGCCACGGCCCAGGAGATGCGCGGCGACCTGGATGCCGCCGCGCAGACCTGGTGCGAACGAGGCCATCTTCGCGTCTTCACGGAGCATTCCGATGCGCTGGCCGACTTCGAGCGCGCGAACGACATCAGCGCGTCGGGCATCGATTCGTTTTCCCAGCGCGAGCGGGCGCGCCTCCTGCGCTACGCGCGGCGCATGGACGAGGCCGTCCACGCGCTGCGCAAGGCGGCGGCCACGGCCGAGGCCGAAGGGGACGCCTATGCCAAGTGCATCGCGCTCAGTGACCTGGGCCTCATGAAGTTCACGAGTTGGGACAACGAGCCCGCCTTCCAGGCCGAGGTCATGGCCGCCAATCTGGAGGTGCTCGAGCTCTCGCGCGGACTGCGCGCCGATGCCGCGGTCCTGGATGACCCTGCGTTCATCTCGGTCGTCGGCAAGGCCGCGGGCTCCGCGGGTGGCGGCTCGGAGGGCTTGAATCGCCCGAATGGTCGGGCCCAGCGGACCGCACACTCCGAAGCGGTCCTCGAGCGGCTCCGAGAGGATCTCGCCTCGCTGCCCGAAGCCAGCGCTTCCGGGTTGAGCTCGATCAACCGCGACTTCACGGTCCTCTGGTACGCCAGCATGCTCGCCTACACCCTGGAAGCGCTGGGAGACTCGAAGGAAGGCGCCCACGCGAGCTACTCCGACGCGATGAAGCATGGTTGGGCGGTCCTCGATTCCGCGGACTTCGCGACGCTCCACCGGGACTGCGAGGTCCCTTTCCGGGCGGCGG
>JAHEIK010000556.1 GCA_024639415.1 Planctomycetota bacterium | reverse complement strand
CATTGACGCGGGCTGCCTGCGCGTGGATGGTCCAACACGGAAGAGGAGAACACCACGATGCTCAGCCAGTCCCTGCTCCCCGAGTTCGATCACGAGTGCGCCACGACCCGGAAGGTGCTGGCCGGCGTGCCGGACACGGCGCTCGACTGGAAGCCGCACGAGAAGTCGTTCTCCATGCAGGAACTCGCGGCGCACACGGCCAACATCCTGACCTGGGTGGGCTCAACGCTCGAGCAGGACGAACTCGACATGGCGGGCGGCTTCGAGCCGACGCCGACCGGCACGCGGGACGAGCTGCTCGCGATCTTCGATGCCAACGTCGCCGCAGCGCGCGTCACGCTCGAGGGCGCGGAGGACGACAATCTCATGAGCACGTGGAGCCTGCGCATGGGCGACGAGGTGCTGCTCTCCATGCCGAAGATCGCCGTCCTGCGCAGCTTCGTGCTGAACCACATGATCCACCACCGCGGCCAGCTCTCCGTCTACCTGCGCCTCAAGGACGTACCGGTGCCGTCGATCTACGGACCTTCCGCGGACGAACAGACCTTCTAGGGCCGTCCGGGTACGGCAGGCACGCGTCCGCCGACGCTAGTCGTCGTCCTTCTCGTCGTCACCCTCGTCGTCGTCGTCGGTGTCTTCCTCGACCTCGAGGACCTTGCCGGCGTCCGTGATCTCGAGCTCGAACTCCTTGCCGTGGGCTTCGCCTTCGACGTCGTAGATCGTGATGCCGTTCTGCGTCTCGCGCGCGGCTTCCTCGATCACGAGCCCGGGCACGGCGGCCAGCGCCGCGGCCCGCACAGCGGCCGGTAGCTGATCAACGGCGATTGCCACCTCGTCATCGTCCACCTCGTTGTGGTCTTCGACGATCAGCCCACAGCCAGGCTCGGGCGCCGCCGCATCCGGGCAGCAGCAACCCGCAGCGAAGAGGAGGAGGAATGCGCCCAGGATCCAGAGTGCGTGGCCCTTCATCGTGATGCCCGTCATCGTCGGTCCCCCACGGCCCGCACACGGCGCGCGGCGCCGCCCCCAGCGTACAGGCGGCGCCCCTCCGGCTTACGACCTTCCGCGCGCCTCTAGCGCAGCGCGGGTACGTCGAAGCGCACGGCGTCCTTGCTCGACAACACGGCGTCCCGGCTCGTGCCGCGCAGCCCCGGCACGCGGATGCTCACCTGCGGCGGAACGTCGGTGCGCAGCCAGCCCTCGTAGCGCACGACGCGCGTCGTGCTGCTCTCCATGACGTGCGTGCGCTCGAGCCGCGTCCGCGGCCGGGCGTGGCCGGGCAGGACAACAGTGCCCTGATGCTCGGCGACGATCGTCGCGGGCGCCGGGACGCTGGAAGGCAGGCGGATGACCACGCTCGCCTTGCCGCGCACCGGAACGACCACGCGTGACTTGCGGCACGTGTCGGGGACGAGCGCTCCGTCTTCGGGCTCCAGTTCGCCGGGCAGCGTGATCCGCACGTGTGTGCGATGGGTGCGCGGGAAGGTGATCCAGCCCCGAGGGTCGGTGGTCAGCGGCGCGATGCGCTTCAGCCCCGACGGCATGCGGGCCGCCACGTCCCCCACCGGCGTCACGCGTACGGAGAGGCCGGGCAGCGCGCGGCCGTCCGCGTCGACGAAACGCAGGCGGGTGGATTCCGCGCGCGTCCGCCACGGACGCGCCGGCAGGCCGGGCCGCTCCTCACCGGTCAGGGACTCGAGGAAGGCCACGAGGTCCTTGACATCTTGCTCCGTCGCAGCGAAGGCGCTCAAGGCCTCGTCGCGCGCGGGATCGTCACCACCACCACGCGCGTAGTAGCGCACGACATCGGTGAGGGTCTTGAAGCGGCCGTCGTGCATGAACGGACCGCGCTTGGCGACGTCGCGCAGGGTCGGCGTCTTGAAGGCGCGCAGGTCGCGACGCAGCGTGCTGACGCGCGCGCGTCCCTCGTCGACCTTGCGCGGTGCTTCGAGGTCGTCCTTCCTGCGGCGGAAGACCTCGTTCTGCCTGCCGAGCCTCGCACGCGCCTTCGTGCCCAGCCCGTGCCAGGTGACGCCCGTGTTGTGGAAGTCGAAGTCGGTGAACGTCGGGTGCTTGCCGGTCATCGTGTGGCACGAAGCACAGCCCGCACGACCGCGGAACAGTTCCAGGCCGCGAGCGGCGCTCGCGCTGAGGGCGGTCTTGTCTCCCGCGGCATAGCGATCGAACGGTGCCGGCGTGCTCTCGATCGAGCGGCAGTACGCCGCGATCGCGCGCGCGATGCGGGCGGTGGAGATGGAGGCACTCCCGAACGCAGCCTCGAAGCCCTCGGCGTACAGGCCGGCGCGCTCCATGCGGTGGGCCGCGAGCGGCATCTTGCGCAGCTCCGCGCGCAGGGCCTGCGCACGCTTGCGAAGCTCCTCGGCCGACGGGCGCTTGGCCTCCTCCTTGGGGTCCTGCGGCTTGGCGGGCGCAGCCTGCTTCGGCTCAGCCGCCTTCTTGGGCTCGGCCTTCTTCGGCTCGGCCTTGGGCGCGGGCGCGGCCTTGGCCGGGCCCCGACTCTCGCCGGACGCACCACTGGCGCTCTTGGACGGCGCCTCGCGCGAAGCAGGCTTGGCCTCTGCGCGACCTTCGGCGTCACCCGGCGGGTAGGGATCCTCGTCGTCGTCGTTGCCGCCGCCTTCCTCGCCGTCGTCGAGGATGTCGGGCTCCGACTCGTCCGGCAGTTCCTCGTGCAGGCCGTCCTTGACCTCGTCGCCGAAGCTTCGCGCCACGTCGGTGGCGACCGCGTCCATCAGCGAGACGCCGTGGCCGAGCTTGCTCTTGCGGCCCTTCAGCGCGCCGACGCGCGCGAGAACCAGTTCCTCGACGCGCTCGAACTCACCGTC
>JAHEIK010000124.1 GCA_024639415.1 Planctomycetota bacterium | reverse complement strand
GGGCGGCAGGCGTCCTGGCAGCCGGGGCCGCGCCGGCCCCCGCGGTGAGCACCTCGCCGCACGCGCCGCAGGTGAACTGCTGGCCGGGGCTGAAGGCGGAGATGTCGAACTGGGCTCCACACTTCGTGCAGGCTTGCAGCTTCATCGGGACTCCTTCTTGTGCCGGGGTCCGAGCGGTCCGGCGCGGCTGCGTACGAGGGGTCTGAGGCCCCTCGGAAGGCGGGTCGTTATAGCACGCGGAGGGTGGGCTGGAGGCCTCCCCGAGCAGGCGTTCGCGGGCACTCTCTACGCGCTGGACGAGGTCCGGAGAGACCCCGGGCGAGACGTCGGGATCCGGCGTTCGAGCGAGGTTGCGACCGAGGACGTCATCGTCGTCGGGACCGGGGTGGCGCGGCTCGCTCATGCGCTGCTCCCTTCGCCATCGACCGTGGGCTCGTCATGCTGCCCCAGCCAGTCCCGTCCGATCTCGCGGAAGCGGCGCAGGAAGGCCGCACGGGCGCGCCGCAAGCGCATCTCCACGGCCTTTGGCGTCGTCCCGAGGCGCGCGGCGATCTGGGCCACAGGCAGCTCGCGCCGGTAGCGGTCTTGGAGGAGCAGCGCGGATCCGGCGGGCAGGAGGCCCAGGGCCGTGTGCACGAGCTCGCGCAGCTCCGCGCTTTGCAGTGCCCGGTCCGGCAGCGGCAGGGATCCGTAGCCCTCCCAGCCAGCGGGCAGGGAGACGGGCTCCGGTCGCCGCGCGCGGCGGCGGAGCACGTCCGCGATCCGGCGCCGGGCCGTGCCCAGCAGGTAGGCCCCGGCGTCGTCGGGCTCGCGTCCCTCTGCCGCCGCCCGGAACAGCGCCTCGAAGGACTGCTGCACGACGTCCTCCGCATCGGCGTGCGGCAGGCGGCGGCGGGCGTAGCGATACACGGCGTCGATGTGGTCCTTGATCCAGGCTGAGGAGACCCCGGACGCAGAGCTCCCCGGGGCCGCGCGCAGGTCGCGCCCTTGTTGGCGCTCACGCGCGGGACTCGGGTCAGGTTGGGGCATGTGTCTCAGCCCTCTAGGGCGTGTACGAAAAGCCCCCCTGCTGCGCCCGCCGATCCCTTCGCTGCGTTGCGCCCCAACTCGGATTCCGGTCCTCAACGGGCAAGAGCCCGCCTCGGGCTGGAATCCTCGTCGTGACGGCGGCTCGCCTCGGTCTCGGCGCGCTCGCTACGGGATGTTCTCGTACACACCCTAGTCGCGCCCGCCGGCCCTGCCCCTCGCCCAAAAGGAGCGCCTACCAATCGAAGCCGAAGGTCTTGCGGTTGTCCTCGAACCACTTCTTGGCTTCGGCCGTCTTGTCGAACTCCTTGCCGGTCAGCTCCATGAGGGCGGAGACCACGGCGGGCTTCGCTGCCTTCCAGAGCTTCCAGCGGCGCTCCCACCAGGCCTTGGGCGGATTCGCAGGATCGTTCGCGCTGACGTTCGTGCCCGGCTCGTCGAGTTCCTCGGCAAGCTGACGACAGAGACGCTTGTCGCGCGCCAACTCGACGTACTCCGCGATTGCCGTAAGAGCGGGGGCATTGGCGGGATTGGGGTTCCCGACGATCCAGCGCCACGCGCCCTTGATGTCGCGGAAGTCCTTGTCGCTGATGGTGAGGCCTGCGCGTGGCCAGGACTTGAGCACGGCTGCGTTCACCGCGAAGCGCTGCTTGTTGACCTTGCGGTCGCCGAACGTGGCGCTCCACACCTTCTTGGCGACCTTCTTGTGGTTGCGCCATTCCCACATCTCGGCCGCCTTCATCGCGACCAGGCTCGACGGATGCTTCAGCAGCTTGAGCAGCGGCTTCTCGAACTCCTTGTGCGCCAGGTCCTCGATCTTCTCGAGCACGGGCAGCACGAGCGTCGCGTTCTTCTTCTTGGAGATCTTCTTGACCTCCGCCGCGAGGGCCTTCGCTCGCTTGTCCTCGCAGGGTTCGAGCGGACTCTCGTCTTCGTCCCCCCCGGCTTCGCCCTCGTCCTTCACGTCACCCTTGTCGGCGTCGTCCTTCTTCGCCTCGCCGTCCTCGGCCTGGGCGAGGCCCAGCGCGAAGGGCCGGAAGATGAGCAGTTCCACCTTGAACACGGTCTGGGCGACCTGGCCGAAGCCCAGCCCGATCACCAGGAGGAGGAGCACGGTCCAGACGATCACGAGTCCAGGATGCGCACTGCGACGGGCTGCCATGGCGAACCTCCGCTGTTCCAACCCATGCTACCGGCCGGGCTGCGGCTCTTCCATGAGGGCGCCGAAGTCGGCCGGGGCAGCGTAGATGTCCCACTCGCCGTCGCGGTTGTCCGACCAGGTGCAGACGGCGCGTGCTCCGTCGCAGCACAGCCGCTGGAACAGCGATGCTGCCGCGCCCGGCGTGTCACCGTCCAACCGCACGACGGGCTTCAACCAGGAGGCACCGCGATCGGGCGAGTGCGTCAACAGCACGTCGAACTGGCCATGGAGCGCGTCCAGCCAGCTCACGTGCAGGTGCTCCCCGTCGCAGCAGATCCGCGGATCGACCGAGCTGTCGGCGCCGGGCGCGTCGTCCCCGAGGCGCAGGTCGGCGAGTCGCCACGTCGAGCCGCCATCCCGCGTCTGGTCGAAGTAGATGTCGGTGACGCGCTCCTGTTCAGGCCCGGGAAGCGGGGCGTCCCGGCCGTCGCTCCAGACCACGTACGCGTGCAGACCCTCGGCACAGATGTCGGGACTGTGCGCGGGCGCATTGGTCTCGTCGAGCCGGATGTCGGCAGACAGCCACGAGGCACCGCCGTCCAGCGAGCGGTTGAAGTGCACGTGCGGGGCCCCCGAGATCGAGTCGGTCCACACGACGTAGACGGAGGAGCCGCTGCACGCCAGGCGCGGGCGGAAGGCGAGGCCTGCGGTGTGGAGCCACTTCTCCGTCGGCGGCCAAGTCGTGCCGGCATCGTGCGAGACCGTGAAGCGAACACCAGGGGAGCAACTCCCTGAGTCACCGAGCCAGGCGACATAGACGACCTCGCCAGCGCAGCCGATCTGCGGCATCTCGGCCGAGTCGTCGGGTCCCGTACCCGTGTCGCGATCGATGCGCACGTCGACGGTCAGCCACGTTGCCCCCTGATCCAGCGAGCGGTTGAAGTAGAGATCCCAACTGGCCGCGCGCTTGTCGGCCCAAGCGACGTAGACGTTCGCACCGGCGCAGCAGATCACGGGGTCCCGGCTGGACGCCGCGCCGGCCGTGTCCGTGTCGAGCCGGACGTCCTGGGCCAGCCAGGTCGCCCCGCCGTCGAGCGAGCGGTTGAAGTAGATGTCGGGCAAGCCGCCCCGCTCGTCGTGCCAGACGACGTAGACCGTGTCGCCCGCGCAGCAGATCTGCGGTGCGTACGAGGCGGCGGAGCCGGGCGCGTCCGTGTCGAGACGCCGGTCGTCGCCGACCCACGTCGCGCCGCCGTCGACGGAGCGGCGGAAGTAGATATCCGGCAAGCCGTCGCGCAGGTCGTACCAGACGGCGTACGCGCGGGGACCGTCGCAGCAGATCTCCGGGGCGATGGAGCGTGCGAGCCCCGCGCCATCGGTGTTCAGACGCGCCACGCCGCCGCCCGGCGGCGCTGACTGGTCCCCGCCGCCGCCGCAGGCCGGAGCGAGCAGCAGCAAGACGAGGCAGGACCAGGTCGCGCGGAGTGCCATGGGAGGCATCCTACTGCGCTGCGGCGCCGGGACTCGGGCGGGATGTTCTCCCCCGGGCGGTTCAGGCCTTATCCTCCGCCTCCCGGCCGCGCGGACGCGGCCCGCCCCGGAGATGCGATCGATGCCCCCCCGTTCCCTCATTGACCTGTCCAAGGTGGATCAGCACCACGTCGTCGCCGACATCGAGACGATCCGCGCGAGCAACCCGCAGCGCTACGAGTTCGAGCAGCTCTCGCACATCTGCTACATGGACAAGGAGGGCGGCGAGCTGGCCGGGGTCCTGGACGTCCCGGCAGACGTCTGGTGGGGACGCGGCCACGTGCCGGAGCGGCCGCTGATGCCGGGCGTGTTGATGCTCGAGTCGGCTGCGCAGCTCTGCTCCTGGTTCGTGCATCAGGTCTACGACGCCGAGAAGTATCCGGGCCGCATCTTCGGCTTCGGGGGCATCGACAAGGTGAAGTACCGCTCAGCGATCTTCCCGCCGGACCGCATGGTGATCGTGGGCAAGGCCGTCAGCATCCGCCCGCGCCGGGCCATCTTCGAGACCCAGGGCTTCCACGACGACATGGAGCGCATGATCTTCCAGGCGACGATCACGGGGTTGTGGATCTGACGGAACGCGCAGCGTTCCCACGGACGAGCGCCCGCCCTACGCTTTCACCATGTCGTCCCACTCGCCGTCCGCGTGCTTGCGGGCCTGCTCGACGTAGTGCTGCGAGTGGCGGATCGCGTGCGACGTCCGCTCCCAGGCGTCGAAGGTGCGGATGACCTTGCCGGGGCTGCCGACCACGAGGCTGAACGGCGGGATCTCGGTGTTCTCGAGCACGACCGCCCCGGCCCCGATCACGGCACCCTCTCCGATCTTGCAGCCGCCCAGCAGGATCGCGCCCATGCCGATCAGGACGTAGTCGGCCACCTCGACGCCGTGCACCAGGGCCCCGTGACCGATCGTGCAGTCGGCACCGATGATGTTCGGTGCGTCCGGGTCGACGTGCACGACCGCGTTGTCCTGGATGTTCGTGCGAGCGCCGATGCTGATCGGCGCGTCGTCTCCGCGAATCGCCACGCCGTACCAGATGCCCGTGTCCTCCCCGAGCGTCACGTTCGCCGTGACGGTCGCGGTGTCGGCCACGAAGGCTTTGCCGACGCGCAGCATGCGAGCTTTGCGGAGTTCGCTCATGACGAGTACCTCAGGATGAGCAGCGGCACCATCGTGATGCCATTGTGCAAGGCATGGATGAAGATGACCGCGGCGAGCGAGTTGGTCGTCTCGAAGACCCAGTTCAGGACGAGGGCCAGGACGAACAGGGGCACGAAGGCAAACAGGTTCGTGTGCACGGCGGCGAAGAGCGCCGAGACGACGAGCGCTCCGATCCACACGCCGCGGCGTCCGCCCCCCACGGCGTTCTTGAGCCCGGGGTAGAGCATGCCGCGGAAGATGCACTCCTCGGTGAACGGTGCGATGAAGATGCCGAAGACGACCATGAGGATCGCCCCCGTGTCCGAGGACCTGGGGTCCACGACTTGCTGAACCGGCCCCTGCGTGACGGCCTCCGCCCCCATGCTCGTAAGCAGCAGGGCCCAGGCCAGCATCGCGGGGATGACGACCACGCCTGCGATGCACACCCCCCAGAGACCCAAGCCGAATGCACGCAGCAGGCTCGGCGGCTGGGTGGGAGCAGGGACTCCCGGGCCGTAGCGAACAGGGAACTCCGCGGGCGGCGTGCGGTGCATGCGCCGCCGGAGGATCAACAGGAAGACCGCGACACTGATCGGGGCAACGCCCATGGCCACCACGGTGTGCCACATCTCGGGCTGCGCGTCAGGGCCGGGCTCGACGAGCAGGGCCAGCGTCAGGAACGGGCCCAGTGCCAGCCCGCAGATCGCCCACCACAGGGCAGGACCCAGCGGCAGGGCCTGTGTGGTCACAACCCGAGGCGGCCGCGGGAGTGCCCCGCCCTTGATCTTGTCCCAGCGGATGAACCACAGGACCAGCAGGATGATCCCGACGAGGATCGGCAGGATGCGGCCGACGATGAGCGCCCAGCGCGCGCCCTCGTTGTCCATGAGCCGCTCTTCGAGGCGATCGGACGTGAGCGTGGCGCTGCCAGCCTCCGGGGTCTTCTCGGCGGCGGGCTGCTCCTCTTCGCCGTCGGCCCACGCGGGGGCGGCGCCGAGAACCAGCACCGCGGCGACGAGCAGCAGGAGGGCGGTCAGCCCCGCAGTCCGCAAGCCCTGGGTCACGCCGGACCCGCCGCGGCATCGGTGATCACACCCGTCGTCGGGCTCGAGGGCGTCGGCCGGCCCTTCGGCATGCGTCCCGCGAGGAACGAGTGCCGGCCCGCGGAGCAGGCCTCGCGCATCGCCACGGCCATGCGCACGGGATCGGCGGCCTTCGCGATGGCCGTGTTGAGCAGCACGCCGTCCACACCGAGTTCCATCGCCACGGCGACGTCCGAGGCCGTGCCGACGCCGGCGTCGACGATGATCGGCACGCTCGCCTGGGCGACGATGAGCTCGATGTTGATCGGATTGAGGATGCCGAGCCCCGTGCCGATGGCGCTGCCCAGGGGCATGACCGCGGCCGCGCCGGCGTCCTCGAGCTTGCGCGCCATGACGGGGTCGTCGTTCGTGTAGACGAGCACCGTGAAGTCCTCGGCCACGAGTGTCTTCAGTGCTACCAGCGTCTCGGCCACGTCGGGCAGGAGCGTCTGCGGATCGGCCAGCACCTCGAGCTTCACGAGATCGGCGATGCCCAGCTCGCGCGCGAGGCGCAGCGTGCGCACGGCGTCGTCGGCACTGAAGCAGCCGGCGGTGTTGGGCAGCAGCGTCCAGCGGTTCCCCAGCGCGTCCAGCAGGTTCGGTCCCTGCTCGCGCTTGAGGTCCACGCGGCGCAGCGCGACCGTGACGACCTCCGTGCCGCTGGCCTCGAGTGCCGCAACGGTCTCTTCGTTGGAGGCGTACTTGCCTGTGCCCACGAACAAGCGGCTCGTGAAGCTGTGTCCACCGACGACCAGCGGTTCGTCTTCAAGCACGGGCTCTACCCTCCACCTACGAACGTGACGACCTCGACCTCGTCGCCCGCGGCGAGCGGCTGCGCGCCGTGCTCCGCCCTGGGCACCACCAGGCCGTTCACCTCGACGGCGACGCGCTGGGCGCCCAACTCGAGTTGCGCGAGCAGGACGGCCACGGTCGGCGCACCGTCGCCGGGGGCGATCTCGTGCGGCTCTCCGTTGAGCGTGATGGTGACGGCGGACGCGGTCATGGCAGGAAGGTACCCGCAGGTGGAACGCTGTTCGATGGAATCACCCCGCCGCCAAGGCGTCCCGGCCGGTCGCCCCGCGTGCGTGCCCCTAGTCCTCGGCCTCGCCGCCGACGACCTTCTTCTCCCACTTGTACAGGTCCACGACCTGCGCCAGCGTCTCGCCACCGCCGCAGATCTCCGCGCGGATGCGGTTCTCGGCTTCGAGGCAGTACATCGCGCGATTGGCGATCTCGACGGCCTTGCCCTGGGGCACGACGAGCAGGCCGTCGGCGTCTCCCACGATCCAGTCGCCCGGCCGCACCTCGAGACCGTCCACCCGCAGCGTCACGCCGATCTCGCCGAAGCCCTTCGGCTCGCCTGCGTTGCTGGAGACGGTCCGCGCGAACACGGGCAGCCCCAGCGCCCGGATGTCGCGCGTGTCCCGGATGGCGCCGAAGACGACCACGGCGGCCAGGCCGCGGTTCTTCGCGGAGTTCGTCGCGAGCTCGCCCCAGACGGCGGGCGGCACGCCGCCCGCGTCGATGACGAGCACGTCGCCCGGCTCGCACACGTCGATCGCCTCGACGGGCTTGGCCCAGTCGCCTGGGACCGTGCGGCACGTGACCGCCTTGCCCGCGATGCGCGCGTCCGGCACGGTCAGGTGCAGGCCGTGCCAGCCCCAGGCCCGGTGCATGGCGTCGGAGATGTTGGGCGTCGAGACCTGGGTGAAGATGCGCCGGATCTCGTCCTCGCTGGAGACGCGGTCGGCCATCTCGCTCTCGCCGGGGACGCCCGTAGCAATGGCCTCGAGCAGCGCCGCGGTCGCCGCCTCGGCGTCGCGGGCCTTCGTGATGGCTCCGCCGACGATGATCACGCTGGCGCCCGCCTCCACCGCCTCGGGCGCGGTCTTCGGCGTGATGCCGCCGGCGACGGTCACGGGAATCGAGACCGCGGCCCGCACCTGGCGCAGCGTCTCGAACGGATCCCCGCCGCGGACCTGCTCGTCGATCGGGCAGTGGACGTTCACCGCGTCCGCCCCCACCTCGGCGGCAAAGCGCGCGCGGGCGACCGGGTCCGGGCAGCCGAGAAGGTCGACGAGCACCCGGATGCCGTAGTTGCGGCCGGCCTCGACGCACTCCTCGATCGTGGAGTCCGAAGCCACGCCCAGGACGGTGCCCATCGTCGCGCCGGCCTTGGCGGCTGTCTCCAGCTCGAGGCGGCCCGCGTCCATGGTCTTCGCGTCGCAGACGATGTCGTGTTTCGGGAACGCCTCCCGCAGCTTGCGGACGGCGTCGAGGCCCTCGGCCTTCAGGAGCGGAGTACCGACTTCCAGGATCAGGTCTCCCGCCGCGACCGCCTCGTGGGCGGCGCGCAGGGCGCGGTGGAGGTCGACCTGATCCAGGGCTAGCTGCAGACGTGCCTTCATGGGGCGAGCAGGTTACCGCGGCCGGGCCGCGCGGCGCAGCCGCCGCGAATGCGAAAGAATGGACGTTCGCGCCCCGTTCGCCACCCCCTCGCGCGCTTGACGAGTCCGGAGGGCCGACGGACACTACCGGTCTGCACCTGCGGTTCGACCGAAGGCGGGCGGAGCCCCGCCTTTTTTCGTGCCCGCAGGAACAGACCGGTTTCGCCCGCGGTGGCCGGGAAATCCCTGTTGATCGGGCGTGCGGCGGCCTCCAGGCCGTCTTGGACCGGCCCACGGCACGCCCGCCGGGCCCGAGGAGATTCCATGGATCCTGCCGACATCCTCCGCTTCGCAGACGTCGTGCACCGCGACCGCGGCATCGAGAAGGAGATCGTCTTCTCGGCCATCGAGCAAGGCATGCTCACCGCCGCCCGCAAGCGCTTCGGCGAGGACGCCGTGATCGAGTGCCGCCTCGACCGCCGCACGGGTGAGATCGACTGCCTCGTCAACGGCCAGAAGCGCTCCGTCGAGTTCGGCCGCATCGCGGCCCAGACGGCGCGGCAGGTCATGAACCAGCGCATCCGCGAGGCGGAGCGCGACAAGCACCTCGACGAGTACAACCGCCGCCTCAACTCGATCGTGACCGGCAGCATCCAGCGCATCGAGTCGGGCAACCTGATCGTCAACATGGGCCGGGTCGAGGGCATCGTGCCGCGCTCGGAGCAGATCCGCGGCGAGACCTTCAAGGTGGGCGACCGCATCCGGGCGTTCCTCTTCGAAGTGCGCCCGATGGGCCAGCGCGTGCGCATCGTGCTCTCGCGCAGCCGTCCGGAGTTCGTCCACAAGCTGTTCGAACTCGAGGTCCCGGAGATCGCCGACGGCGTCATCGTCGTGCGCCGGATCGAACGCGAAGCGGGCTACAAGACGAAGCTGGCGGTC
>JAHEIK010000123.1 GCA_024639415.1 Planctomycetota bacterium | reverse complement strand
CTTGCCGCGCTTCAGGGGCTTGGGCGGGGTATCGGGGTCGTACTGCGGGTTGGCGGCAGGCATCTGCGCCTTGACGTCCTTGAGGTAGGTCTCCAGGGCCGCTTTCATGACGGCCGCGCGCTCCGGCTGGGTCTTGCTCAGGTCGTTCTGCTCGCGCGGATCCGCGGCCAGATCGAACAGCGCCACGCGGTCGTCCTCGTAGAAGCGCAGCAGCTTGTAGTCGCCGAGGCGGTACGCAGACTGCGGCCCACCCAAGCCCACGTAGTGCGGGAAGTGGAAAGCAAGGCCCGGCCGCGGACGCGTCACCTTCGCCTTGTCCGGCTTGGCAAGCAGCGCGGCGAAGCTGCCTCCCTCCAGTGCGGCCGGCAGCTTGCGCACACCCGCCCACGCTGCGAACGTCGGCAGGAAGTCGAGGCCGGTGATCGGCGTGTGGCACCACGAGCCTTCCGCGACGCCCGGCCCGCGCAGGATGAACGGAACACGGATGCCACCCTCATGGAGGGAGCCCTTGCCGCCGCTCAGGCCCATCACGCGCCGTGCGGGCTTGCGCTCTTTCCCCGCACGGCCCTGGCCGCGGGCGTTCCCTCCGTTGTCGGAGGTGTAGATGACGTAGGTGGTCGTGCTCAGACCCAGCTCGTCGAGTGCCGCGAGCAGGCGACCGACGCCCGTGTCGAGGTCCTCGGCGAGCGCCATGCGTCCGGCGCGCTTGTCGTTGGCACCGGGCACGAGACGCTTGTACTTCGCCATCGTCGCCTCGAGTGCGTTTTCGGGCGCGTGCAACGCATGCCAGGACATCTGGATGAAGAACGGCTTCTTCGCCTTGCCGTTCTTCTTCATGAAGGCGACGGCACGCTCTGTCATGCCGAAGATGTCGACCGGATTCGGGTCCTTGAAGCGGGCGGCGTACTCGTTGCCGAGATCCCCGTCGTGCGCGTCGTAGCCGTGCGCTCCGGGTCCGCCGCCTCCCACATGCCACTTGCCGAAGTGCGCGGTCGCGTACCCCGCGGCCTTCAGCAGCTCACCGATGGTGGTTTCGCTGTCGGGCAGGGCACGGATGTTCGTCGGCCCGGTCAGCTTGTAGCCCATGTCGCGCGTCACGCTCGGGCCGGCTCGCGTCCAGTGCAGCGCGGCGGGACTACGACCGGTCTGGATCGCGATCCGCGTCGGCGCGCACACGGGTGCCGGCGCGTACGCAGCCGAGAAGCGCATGCCTTGGGTGGCGAGCTTGTCCAGGCTCGGCGTCTGGATGCGCCGATGGCGCGCGTAGCTGAGGTCCGGATGCATCGCGACGGACAGCCCGCTCCACGCCTGATCGTCCGCGACCAAGAGGAGGATGTTCGGACGCCCCGGAGCCTCCTCGGCCTGCGCCGGACCCGTCACGCTCAGCAGGGCCAGCAAGCCCAGGGCGAGGCCGCGCACGACTCGTTCGAAGCGGTACATCAACGTCCCTTCCGGCGGCCGGGCGGACCGCCCCGCGGCGGCCCGCGCGGCGCCTCGTCGGCTTCGATGAAGCCGTCGCCGTCGCGGTCGAAGTCACCGAAGTGCTGCGCGGGGCCGTCGAACTCCTCGCGTGAGACCTTGTTGTCACCGTTGCGGTCCAGGCGCTTGACCCAGGCCTCGCCCCCGCCGCCGGGCGGCCCCTTGGGGCGTGCGCCGCCCCTGGGCCGTGCCTCGCCCTTGGGCTGCGCCCGCACGGCAGGACCACTGCGCCGCGGCTTGGCGACGCCACCCCGCACGCAGCGCACGACATTCAGGATGCGCACCACGTCACCTTGCGGGCCGCGGCCCTGCGGGAACTTCGACGCGTCCCCCGTCTTGGGATCGCTGCGCTGGGAGCCCGCGCCGTGGGCGTCCAGCAACTGTCCGTGCATCCAGCCGTTCGAGCGCCCGAAGGCGACGTAGACGGCTGCGTCCGCAGCGCGCACGCTCGCATGTGTGGTGCTGCTCCAGTAGAAGCCGTAGTCCTTGGAGCCGTCGGCTGCCTTCACGGGCGAAGCCTCGAACACCGGATCGATGGCGGCGGAGCGCGTCGTCGCGGGGCTACGGGTGTAGTCGACGATGCTCTGGAGTTCCTTGGCGTTCGGCAGCCGCCAGTCGTCATGGCCGGCGTGCTTCAGGTTCTCGGCCCAGGCGAGCGCGGTCGGCCAGTCCATCCGGCCGTCCTTGGACGTGCCGGCCTTCAGGTGACCGCTGTCCTGCTTCATCCAGATGAGCCCCGTCGCCCGGTCGGTGACGGTGCCGTCCTTGTTGTCGACGAAGTCGTTGCGTCCGTAGTCCGCGTTGCCGCGCACGTAGCGCGCGAAGAAGGTCTTGTCCCCGCCGCGGGGCGAGCGCAGGCCGTAGCCCTTGATGCGACCATCCGCGAAGTTCACGCCGAACAGCGTCTTGTCGCCGCGCATCGTGGTGTGCACGTACTCGGTGGACGTCGCCCATTGCGAGTCGATGAGCCGCTCACCCTTGGACCGGTCCCCGTAGGCGAAGTCGAAGACCTTCGTGTCGAGGAAGGGCGTGGCGTCCCCCACCGCGGCGCTCATCGGGTCCAGGTCGCGCCCGCTGAACAGGATCAGGGAGTAGAGTTCCTTGATCGTCGGCAGGCGCCAGTCCTTGTGCCCACCGGTGCGGCAGCGCGACGCGGCGGCCTTCAGTTGGGCGTAGGTCCCCTTCGCGCCGGCCGTCTTCTGCCACATCAGCCGCGTGACGAGATCGAGCACGGTCCCGTCGCCGAGGTCCTTGTAGCGCGGGTCGTTTCCGGCGTAGTGGGCGTCCTGCCCGAAGTACGCCTTGCCGGGCGCCGGGTACTTCGTCTCGCGGTGCGCGTCGAAGGTGCGCACCTGGGCCGTGTCGACGATCGGATACGGCAGGGTCGCTGAACTGCGCGGTACGTCCTCCGCAGCGGCGGCGGACAGCCCCAGCACGAGGGTGAGAAACGAGCAGGCGGTCAGGAAATGGCGGGCGTGCATGGCAGGCTCCATGGAGGCGACAGGCCTTGATACCCGGCAAGCTGTTGCAAGATCCTTGCGGGAGTCTTAACCCGCCACGGAGGCAGATTGCCTTTGCTCGCGTTCCGCGCCTCCGTCTCTGGCCAGGAGGCCCCAAGCGTTGACCGAAGCGGATGCGGTCCCTCTGGCGTGGGGCGCCAGCGCGCATCGCCGTCGGTCGGCCTCGATCCGCAAGGGCACGGTATGCAAACCCAGGAACCTGCCGTGGGCGGCCGAGCCGCGTGCTCGCCGAGCCACGACGCCCAGCTCTCCGGGCCGGCTCGGCTCTCGTCCCTCCACCGGCGGATCCGACGAGACGCCTGCACAGTGCGTCCCGAGATCGTCGACTACGACCGCCACACGCGCTCTGCGACGAGATCCAACTCGTCTTGCGTGATCGTCGTGCCGTAGGCGCTGACCTCGTTCGGACGCCCCGAGCCCCACTCGGCTTCCGACGCGGCCCAGTAGTCCTCCAGCAGGATCAGCGCTGCGTCGTGCTCGCTGAGTCCCTTGCGGGCTTCCAGCCAGGCCTGCTGCGTCGTGACCGTCGGACCGTAGCTGTCACCGTTCTCCCACTTGACCCACAGGACGAACTGACTGCGATCGCGATTCCGCGTGACGTAGTAGATCGTCTGCCATGAGATGCACATGCCGTAGACGACGGTCTCGCACAGGATCCTCGCCACGCGACTCATGCGGCAGTGCGCCGTCTCGTCGAGTTCTGTGTAGGCGGCCGCCTCCAGACCGTCCGGGCGCGCGGGCAGTCCGGGTGCGCGCGGTTGGCCGAAGCGCTCGACGAAGGCCGCCGTGGCGGCCTCGTTCATCCGCCGTACGACGGGTGCCCGCTCGAGGATCGAGGCTGCCCTGGTCGGATCGAACCCTTCGATACCGACGATATCATCCGCTGCTTGAAAGGCCCACGCGAAGCACGCGCTCTGCAGCGCAGCGGGCCCCTCATCGAGTACGGCCAGCGCCTCCCTGGGCGTGATGCCCTCGATGAAGATGTCGACGAGCGCCTGGATCTGCGCCTCGATGTCATGCTGGGAGCGTGCCATGAGAACCTCCTTCTCGGTCGGGCGGAGGGGCCGGCCCGTCAAGCCCATGGAGGACAAGACAGCGCGCACGCGCTCGCATCGTCCCCCGGGAGGATCGTCCCCCGTGCGGGCTGGCGTTGGCACCTTGACCAAATGGCCAGGCTGCCGGGCGGTCGACGGGCCAGATCCCTCGCGCCACTCTGGATGCAACACCCCCATTGTACGGCCGCATGGAGACTCTGGCTGCGCGTCTTCAACGCAGCGTCCGGCAGCCGCCAGTGCGTACCCGTGTGCGCATTGCTTTACGCAGGCAGCCGCAGATGGATGCACCCGGAGGCAAGGAGTACGGCCTGAGTCCGTGGCAGGGCCCTCCCAGCCTGGATGCCGTGGCGTCACTCTTCCCCAAGGCCCCCGCATCGCATCCGCTCGAGGACCGGACCGGAAGGCTGCGTTCGATCTCCGCTCCAGCGAAGTAGACCGCAGGTGGCCGGACCGGCCTCGGCCATGCCGACGGACGCGTTGCTCGGATTCGTACCCCCGGCTGCGCTAGGGCACGAGCAGTCCGCTGAAGTTCACGTTCCGGATACGGAAGTCGGACGAGTCGTGGTGGACACGCGCGTACGCCTCGATCTCATCGCCAGCCGCAAGTTCGATGGCGCCGGAAGCGGCACCGGCCTGCTGCCGATCTCCCTCGGGCGCATGAGCCTGGATTGGCAGCGCGAATCCCTCGCCGTTGCGTCGAATCTCCACGACGACGGACTCGACGCTGTAGTCGCTGGTCGGCAGGTGGTAGCGATCGAACGTGACGGACAGCAGATAGACACCGTCGGTGGGCACGTGAAAGGCCTGCCCTCGCCAGTCCGGTTGCCCGGAGTCCGGGGATGTCCAGCGCTTCTCGAACGCCACCCGCGAGCCACTCGCCCCCATCGCCTCCACCGCGTACACGCTGAATCCCGTCGGCATCTTGACCTCCCTCGATCGCACATCTGACATCTCGTAGGCCGCCGCAGAGGAGCGACAGCGTTGCGGGACGATGCGGAGAACCGCCGAGCGGGTCAAGCGGATTCCTCCGGCATGAACAGTTGGGACCATCCGAACGGAGCGAGCGCCAGGCGGAGACGGCGTGACGTGGAAGCGATGTCCTCACGCATCCAGACTGTCAACGGCCGACTTGGCATCGCGCAGACCGCCGCCAGTGCGCGCGCGGTAGGCCTTGATGGCCGCGATCTTGCCCTCCCGCTCGAGGATGGGCCTCACGGCATCCAGCGCATCCACGTCAGGCGGAGCCGGGGGCTCCAGAGGATCTCCGAGCTTGAGGCGCCCGAGGAAGAAGCCGGCCGCGAAGGCGCACGCGATCAGCAGGTAGGCGGTCGACGCGTCCATGGGCTGTCTCCTGTTGCGGTTATCTGCCGAGGCGAACAGTGCTCCGGCGGCAATCTACTTGCTGCCGCAGCGTCGAAGCCCTGTTCGGCTGTGCGCTGCTTGCGGGTACGTCGACGACGAGCGTGTTCCCGGGTGGACGACGACGTTCCCGGTTCGGGTCCTCCTCTGGTTCAGGCGCGCCAACGTGGCTCCGGCTTCAGCAGAAGAAGGCCTGTAGGATTCGAGCATGGAAGAAGCCAGGCGCCCGGACGGTTTCATCAGCTACCGCCGCCGCGACGGAGCCCGCCTGGCCCGCTACCTCGCGCGAGCCCTGCGCGCGTACCGCCTGCCTGGCGCGGTCCGGCGCCGTCTCGAGCGCAATCGCCAACATCTACCCCCGCTCCTCGTCTACATGGATACGGCGCGTGCAGAGCCGACAGAGGCAGACCATCAGGAGCGGATCCAGCCCGCGCTCCGAAGCACCAATCACCTGATCATCGTCGCCTCGCCGTCCGTCGCAAAGCCGCTCCGATCAGGCGAACCCAACTGTGTGGACCGTGAGACGCGGGATTTCCTCCGCCTCCGCAGTGGTCGAGGACTCCTCGCCGTACACGCGCGTGGGTCACGCGAGCCGGGCCTTCCGCCGTCGCTGGGGCCGCATCCCCGGGTGGAGTTGGTCGACCTCGGCATACCCGCACCGTGGCGCCTCTTCTGGGCTCCGGCAGCGCGACGCGCGCGCTGGGCCGTCCACCAGTGCGCCGCCGCGCTCTACGACGTGCCTGCCGAGCAGATGCAACACGTCGAGCAGGCGGTGCGCCGGAACGAGAACATGCGCGGGGTCCTGCGTGCGTGCGTCGCACTGACACTGGTGGCTGCCGCCGTGGCGCTGTTCGCCCACCGCGCCCGAAAGGCTGACGGGGATGCGCACGCGTGGGCAACCGAGGCAGCGGCTGCACGTGAGCGCGGGGACGCCGCAGCGGGCGCCCGGGCGGTACTCGCAGCGCTCGCCCTCCGCCCCGCTCTGGGCCCGGCTCTCGCCGAGCGCTTCGCATGGCAGGCGCGCACGGCGCCTGAGCCGTGGACGAGGCCGGTGGACCGGTTCCGCGTGGAGGCTGCGGCCGACGACGGCAAGCTCGTGGGCACGGTGCAGTCAGCCCACGATCCGGGCGGTACGCCGGATGGCCGCGTGAAGGGGCTCCGACCGGCATCCCCGCCCCCGACCGCAGGCATCCTGGATCCGGCCCGCAGCGCGTGGACTCCATTCGAACAGGGAGTCGTGCCTGTGCATGCGGCCACGCCGAGCGAGCACGGCGTCTGGGTTGCCGTGGTGACCGAAGGGGTCTGCACCATCAGGCCGCGCAGTGGCGGGGATGCACTGCTGCGCTTCGGCATGCCGCGCGGTCAGTCCCTCCTGCGCGTCGCTCTGCATGTGGCGAGCAAGCGCTGCTGGATCGCCACGCGGGATGAAGGCGGCGCCTTCCAGCGGCATCCGCTTGGCCGCATCTACAGGCTGCCGCGGGACAGCGAGGACCTGACATTGGTGAAAGCCGAGCGCAACGTCACCATCCGCCTGCGTCTCAGTCGGGACGGCGGGCGCGTCCTCTGGACCCTGCGTACGGGAATCGTGCGAGCGGCCCGCAGCGACGCAGAGGAACCGTCGATCCAGAGCATCGTGGAGATCGGCATGGGAACACCCAACGTGGCGGGGTTCGTGGGAAGCACGCAGCGCGTGGTCGTCGTGGACGGTGAGGGGCGCGTCCAGCGCGAGACGAAGATCGGGGCAGCCGCCCTGGAGCCGGTCCTCGGCAAACCACTCTCAGGGGTGGGCCGCCCCCCCACGGCAGCCTTCCATCCGTGGGGTGCGCTGGCTGCAGTCGCTACGAACGAAGGCGTGCGACTCGTCGTTCTCGATGGGTCGTCCGCGCAACCGCCGCCCACACGGCTCATACCGCTCGATGCTCGAGCCCCGCTTGCCGGCGCTGCGTTCAGCGCTGATGGCAAACGACTGGTGGTGACGGATCGCGACGGCCGACTACGCCTCGTGGGTCCGACCGACGACGCGCTGCGTCGCGCGACACGTGCGCGCAAGGACTGAAGGCCGCGCGGCATCCGAAACTCCGTAATGGCGAGGTTCTCAGGCGTCTCCGTAGCAGTGGGCTGTACACCGTGTCCAATGGGAGTACAACGCTCCTCCGGAGGTAGCCATGCGCAAGCTAGGTATCTGTGTCTTGGTACTCGCACTCGCGGGCCTGCACACGTCGGCGCTGGCCGACGAGGCTGCGACCGCTGTCGATGTGAAGTTGCCGCGCGACGGTCTCAGCATCAAGGTGCCCCCGGACTGGGCGATCCATCAGTACGACGGTGCCGTACTTCGACTGACGCGCGGCGCGGCCGTGCTCATCGTGAACCGCGCGCCAGACGACGGCTCTGCGCCCGCGGCCCGTCTCCTCGCGCAGGCGCAGCGGGCGACGGCGAAGGCGGCCGGGGCCGCCCAGCCCACACCCGCAGCCTGGGAAGTGGCCGGGGCCACCGCGGCGGCACGCCTCTCGTACGAATCCGCCAAGGAGGTGCACCTACTCGGCGCAATCTCCCTGTCCACGGGGCCTGGATTCGACGTGGAGTGCCGCGCACCCCGCGAGACGGTCGACCTGCAGAAGGCGCTGCAGGTGATGCTGGGCTCGGTGCGGGTACAGCCGTTCGCACATCCGGAGCGCCACGTCGACTGGCGCGACGGCTGGACACTGGATCTTCCGAGCTACTGGTCTCTGCAGGCTGACCCCGGGGGCGTAGCGCGCTTCCAATCCGCGCGCCCGCCGCACGTCCGCATTCGCGTTGAAGCGCGCGCCGACGACGACAAGGCCACCCCCGAGGCCGCGGCACGCGCGCTCATCGACGCTGCCCATCTGCGCCTGAAGGCCAAGGGCCTCCAGGTCGCGCTGGACGAGAGCACGCTGCGCGCGAGCGAGTTGATGCTGGCGAGCGGCGTCCGCGCCCGACGCCTCGTGGCCGTTGCACGCGGCACGGGGGGACGAGCAACCGGTCTGCGATTCCAGCTCGAGGCCGTGGCCACGCCTGACCTGCGCCTGCTCCTGGCCTGTACGGGCAGCGACGACAGCGTCCTCGATGCAGGGCGCAAGGTGGCGCTCACGCTTCGCAAGGGCACGCACCCCGGCGCGCGCGCCGAGGCTGCGACACCGCAGGGCTTCAAGCGCAAAGGCGCGCCGCCCGTACAGTTCGTGCTGCCCGCGGGCTGGAAGCTGACGGAAGTCAAGAACCCCATGCGGCTGGCCACGGTGACGGTGCCCGGTGCACCGCAACTGAGCGTGGTCATCTACTGGTTCGGCGCGGGCAAGGGCGGCGACTTGGCGTCCAACCTGGCGCGCTGGAAGAGCCAAGTGCGTGGCGGGAGTGCGCCCAAGGAAGAGACGATCGACGTGGCGCCGCACGTGCGCGCAACGATCCTCGACACGCACGGCATGTACGTCGCTGACGTGCAGCCCGGGGCCGGCCACCCGGAGATCGAGCGCGGCCAGCGCGTACTGGCCACGTTCCTCGCAGTGCCCCACGGACCGCTGTTCATGAAGCTGATCGGACCCGTGGCCGCCGTGGGCAAGGTCGTCCGCGACTACGGCGTGTGGATCCGCAGCTTCCGCGTCGTGAGGCCCGGGGCGGATACGAAGTAGGGACAAGGGTCTCCCCGGCCAAGGCGCCAATCCACCCGGCGTGACGTGCATGATCCAACTGGGCGACACAGACGACGCGCGCAGCTCGCGAGGCTCCAGTAGGCTCGGCACACCGCGCCGGGTGGTGGGTCGCCGTTGATGTGCCCCCGAGTACCTCGCGCTACGACTTCCGAGTTCGAGAGTGCGCTCC
>JAHEIK010000555.1 GCA_024639415.1 Planctomycetota bacterium | reverse complement strand
GCGAGCACGAAGTTCGCAAAGACCGGTCCCTCGCGAACAGACCAGTCGCCCGACTGCGGGTTGTAGACCTGCGTGCCGACCAGGTCGGACGGCAGCAGGTCCGGCGTGAACTGGATCCGGCGGTAGGTACCACCGAACGCAGCCGCCACGGACTCGACGGCGAGTGACTTCGCCAGGCCAGGCAGGCCCTCGAGCAGGACGTGCCCGTCGGCCAGCAGTCCGATCAGCAGGCTGTCGATCAGCGGACGCTGCCCGACGATCACCCGCTCGACCTCCTCCACGACGTCCGACAGGAAGCCTGCCTCCCGCTCGATGCGGGCCGTCAGATCCTCGACGTCGCTCACGGTCGATCCGGGCGGAGCAGTTCGGGGTCGAGCTTGTCCATGGCCTCTTGGAGGCGCGTCGCCCCCTGCAGCCTGCCGGCCTTCTTCAGGCGCGCCAGCAGCATCTGCGCGGTCTCACCGGGATTGACGCCGACACCGTCGCGCGTGCCTGCGCTGGCCGGACTCCGCTCGAAGGAGAGCAGGATGTCCACGAGCGCCTGCTTGTCGTTGTCGAGCTGATAGTGGACCCGAGCGCGCCCCGCCAAGGCCAAGGCGACGACGTGGTCGATGCCCGCCTTGCGGGCGGCGCCGGCCTTCAGTGCCGCGTCGAAGTGCGTGACGGCGCGCCCGTAGGCATCGTGTGCGGGCATGAACGCCTTGCGACTGCGGTACATCTCTGCCGCGTCCACCGACGCGTAGCCCGCGAAGAGCGAGAGCACGCCGTGCTCCTCCGGGCGCTCCTCGATCTGCTTGGCGTAGTAGCTCTCGAGTCCGGCGGGACCCTGCCACCGGCCGATGCGCTTGCGCAGCCTCTCGTGCAGAGCCATGGAGTTCTTGAAACGCCCCAGGCCCGAGCGCAGGACGCTCCCGGCCTTGCGCTCGGCGCCCAGCCACTGGAGGAACTCGTAGTGCCAGACGACCTGGTCGTCGGTGCCGAGCGGGTGCTTCTGCAGCACCGAGTACGCAGCGTGCAGGTCCCGGAGCCACTGGGGCGGCCAGTCCTTGTTCTCGCGGACGTTCTTCTTGATCGCCTTCCAGCGGGACTCGGCGTAGACGGTGACGATCGCATACGAGCTCCAGCTCGACTCGCCGGGCGGCAGATCCGCCATCGCGGCCTCAGCCCGTGCGTAGCCCGTCTTGACGTCGCCGGTGTAGTACGCGGCGAGGCCGAGCACGGCATCGACCCGCCAGCCCTTGGCGCCGAGCTTCTCAGCCTCGGCGCCGGCCCGCTTGACGTCGGCGTAGAGGTGGCGTGCGATGCGCTTGCCCATGTTCGGGTTCGTCACGTACGTGCGGCGCGTCTCGAGCGCGAGCTTCAGCGTGGCCTCGGCGAACTCCAGCTGCGGCTCGGGATCGTCCGGGTTCTCGTACGCGGCGCGCGCCTTGTCCTCCGCGGCGGCATCCAAGCTGCCTGCGTGCTTGCGGGGCGCGGGGTAGGCGCCCGTCCCGAGCGCCTTCGCCCAGGCCTGCGGGTCCACGGCACTCTTGCCGCCGGAGAGCCCCTCGTGGACGCCGGCCAGCCAGCGCGCGAGGGCGGAGTCCCCGCCGAGGCGCTTCAGCGCGCCGATGAGTGCATCGCGCTCGGTCTTCTCCATCGGCGCCTGCAGGGCGTCGGAGATGAGCTGCGTGGCGTCGGCGGTCTTCGTCTCCGCCAGCCCCTTGCGCGCGACCTTCGCCAGATCCACATCGAGTCCCTGGACGGCGAGGCGCATCAGGTCGAGCTGTGCCTTGTCACCGTGCTCGATGGCCTTCTCCAGCAGCTGCTTGCGCATGGCCGCGTCGCCCTCGAGATAGGCCTTCTCGACGGCGCGCCTGTCCCGCATGTCGCGGCTGTTCACACGCTCGAGGATCGGTCGATCGCCGCGCACGACATCGGCCTTGGGCGGCGGCACCTTCTCGGGACCGTCGCGGATCGCGTCGAAGACCGACGCGGTGTCGTTGGCGTAGTAGACGTCGTAGAGTTCCTTGCCGTCGAGGTCCACCATGATGTGTCGGGGCGCGATGCGCTTGCCGTCGAGGAACTTCTCGAACAGGATCGGCTCGATCGCGATGTGCTCACCGCAGGTCACGCTGCCAAAGCGCGGGCAGAGAATGCGGCGCCCCTGGTCGTCGTGATCGCGCGGTGTGTGTCGATAGACGGACGCAATGACGCAGACGTAGGGCTTGTAGAGTTCGGCGATCGCCGGCTCGCGGTAGCGCACGCCGGCGTAGTGCTCGCTGGCGATCTCCCCATCCATGCTGATGCAGCACAGGATCGGCTTGCCGGTGAGCTTGGAGACCGCGACCGCATCCTCCCAGGTGCGCTGGAACGTGAGGAGGCAGGGCTTGGCCCAGTCCTTCGCCGTCGGCGCGGGCCACATGCCCTCCCGGCCGACGCCGGCAGCTTCACGCGTGCCGTACTGAGGCTTGGCCTGCGGATCGGCCTTCTCGTCCTTGGGCGGCGCAGGCTCGTCTTCCCCGAGGGCGAGTGGTGCGAGGAATGCGAAGGCGAGGGCGAAGCAGATGCTGATGCGGAGCAACGCGGGGCGGGTGCGGTACGACACGAGGGACCTCCCGATAGGCACAAGTGTAGCGGGGGGAGCGCCGCCGCACCCCCAGGGCGAAACCGCCTGCGCCGAGACGGGTATCACGGGGCGGAAGCGTCATCTTGGAGTACCGCCGTGCGCCTATTGGTTCCCACACTGCTGCTCGCTCTCCTGCTCGCCCCGCCCGCCCCCGTCGCAGCCGCCCCGCTGGCCAAGACGACCGTCGTGAATGAGACGCTGATGCACCAGGGGCGGAAACGTAGCTACCAGCTGATCCTGCCCAAGGGGTTCGAGAAGAG
>JAHEIK010000554.1 GCA_024639415.1 Planctomycetota bacterium | reverse complement strand
GAACGTCCCCTCGCGCTCTGCGTAGCCTCACGCTCTCGGCCCCTGCGTTGGAGAGCGGCATGCTCATGGTCTTCGCGTTCCTGGTGCTCGTCCTGCTGGCCGTCCTCGCGGCCTACCTGTTCATCAAGCTGGCGTTCTGGCCGCGCAACGCGGCCCGGGAACGCGGCAACCCGCAGGCCGATGCCATCAACGTGCTCAGCTGGAGCGGCCTGCTGCTGACCGCTGGGGTGGGTTGGATCGTCGCCCTCACGTGGGCGTACATGAAGCCGCAGGACGCAGGCCCACCAGACGCGCCGGGGCTCATGGACCGGATCCGAGCGCTCGAGACCGAGCTCCAAGCCCTCAAGACTGCGGACGCGTAGGAGGCCGCCATGCTGATCATCCTCTCTGCGCTCTACGCCGGCCTCATCTGGCTCGTCTTCCTCAAGCTCAAGCTGCTGCCGTGGAACAAGGTCAGTCAGTCCATTGCGGCCGGCGTCGGCGTGGCCGCCCTGATCCTCGTGATCATCGGGCTCGGCATGGGATCGCCGAGCGCGAGCGGCGGCGTGATGGTCCAAGCCGACGTGACGCGCCTGGCGGTTCACAAGTTCGGCTACGTGACGAAGGTGCACGCGAAGATCAATGAACCCCTCCAGAAGGGCGACCCGATCTTCGAGATCGACAAGACGCTCTACGAAGCGGGTGTCCGCGCCGCGGAGGCGAGCCTTGCGCAGGCCGCGTACGGCGTCACGCAGCTCGAGGCGGCCCACCGACAGGCCGAGGCGCAGGTTAGAACCCTGCAGGCGGAGCGCCAGGTCCTCGACGCGGCCATCGTGGGCGCGGCGGCGAACGTGAGCGCGAGTGAAGGGGGACTGGCTGCCGGGAAGAGTTCCCTCGCCTCCGCGACCGCCAACGTTCAGAAGGCCCAGATCGACGTCGAGATCGGTCAGGTGCAGTACGACCGCATCGCGGAGCTGGTCGAGCAGGCGGTCGAGTCGCAGAGCGAGCTCGACCGCGCCCTCCGGACGCTGGAGGACTGGAAGGCCATCCTTCTGTCGAAGCAGGCCCTCGAACAGAAGGCGCGTGACGACATCGTGCGCCTCGAGGCCCAGGTCGCGGGAGCCAAGGCCTCGGAGGAACAGGCCAAGCGGTCACAGAAGAGCCTGCTCGCCCAGCTCGAAGGCGCGCAGGCCGCCGAGCAGCGAGCTCGCGCGGCCGCGGAGATCGGCCGCGAAGGCGACCACACGACCGTCCGCCTGGCACGTGAGCAGCTCGTGAGTGCGACGTACGACCTGGAGAACTGCGTGGTGCGCGCCCCCACAAACGGCTACGTCGTCGCACTCGGACTGACCGCGGGCAACTACGTCCGCATGACCCAGGTCGGCACCTTCGTGAACACGGAGCGCTACTGGGCCATCGCATTCTTCACCCAGAACACGGTGCGCAACATCCGGCCCGGACAGCCTGCCGAGTTCGCGCTCCGGCAGTACCCGGGCAAGATCCTGGAAGGGACGGTGGACAGCGTGACGTTCGCTGCCGGGGAGGCCCAGATGCAGGTGAGCGGCCAGCTCCCGGCCGTCAACAGTCTCGCGATCCCGATGCGCTACGGTGTCAGGTTCGAGCTGAGCGGCTTCCCCGAGGACTGCCCGCCGCGCTTCTCGGCCTCGGGCGACGTCGCCGTCTACACGGAGAACGCAAAGCCCATCCACGTCATCCGCAAGATCGTGATCCGGATGACGTCGCTCATGAACTGGCTCGCGATGTAGGAGGGCGCTCAGCGCATGGCGGGGGGCTGAACGCCCTGGAAGAGGCGGACGTCGTGCTCCTTCAGGAAGGCCTGCAGGGCCGGCGACGCGCGCCCCGTCATGTAGAGCGTGCGGGAAGGCGCCGCCTTCATCGGTGGCGTACCCAGCACGCC
Organism: Planctomycetota bacterium; assembly: GCA_024639415.1. Lineage (GTDB taxonomy): Bacteria > Planctomycetota > PLA2 > PLA2 > JAEUHO01 > JAHEIK01. The sequence goes on along the minus strand of JAHEIK010000554.1, from coordinate 978 downwards.
GCGGATCGCGGCCTCGGTCTGGACGTCGTAGGTGCCGTAGTCGACCGGCAGCACGACGAACACATGCCCCCCCTGCGTGGTCGCGGTCACCACCCCGCCCACGGCATCGAGCTTCTCGAGAGAGCCTTGCCTGGCGTGGAAGCCGGCGAGCATCGTCGCCTGCATCGTCTGGAGAACGGCTCGCGCCTCGTCCGTCGCCTCGGCCGCGGCGACGAGGAGGGCCTCCAGATCGTCGACACCCCGCATCCGCACGGCGGCGGACGCGATGATCGCCTTGTGCATCGGCGAGAGCCAGGGACACTCGGCGAACCTCCGGCGCGCGTAGGTCGAGATCCCCAGCGCCGCGAGCTTGCCGTCGTTCACCTTGTCGACGTCCTCCGGACTGTTGCTCAGGACGATGTTCTTCACCTCGGCTTGGGCATCGATTGCAGTCCGGCTCCACCCGATCGCATCGGGGAGCACCTGCCCGGAGAGATCGACAGCCCACGAACCGACCGAGCGGGCCTGGGCCAGCTGGTTGAGGACCTGCTGGACGGCGGGATTGGTGGAGTACGGATCGAGCTTCAGCTCGCCGGCGATCCTGCGCTTGTCCGCGCCGTAGAGGGCGGAGGACGCCCAGGAGTCCTTGTAGCGGGAGCTCCCGCTCGAGGCGCCGAGCGCGCCCTGGAGCCGACCGAACGTCTTGTTGTAGGCCGCCTTGGGCAGTCGCTTGACCGTGCTGAAAGGCTGCTGAATCGCGCTGACGGCCTCGGTGCCGGTCCGCCGCAGGCTGTTCTCCAGGCCGCGGAAGACCTCGCCGGCCTGGCTGGAGCGGCCGGCCGTGGCGAGGACCTCGATCTCGTGGAGGCGCGTGCGCAGCAGGCGCCGGGAAGGGGCGGTCAGGAGTCCGTAGTCGGACTCGATCTCGAACACGTAGAGATAGTCCCGGACCACGACCCGCTCTCGGACCTGGTGGTAGGGCCCCCTCAGCTCCGCCGG
>JAHEIK010000553.1 GCA_024639415.1 Planctomycetota bacterium | reverse complement strand
TCGAACGCCTACTGGGCCGAGACGGTGGAGGACGCGCTCGCCTGGTTGCGCCCGCTGCGCGACCTCGGTGTGGCGGACCTCAGCCTGAGCGACGACGCGTTCCATCACGGCGCGAGCGCAGACACACCCGCGCGCCGTGCCCACGAGGCAGCGCGCAGGCTCGGCATCCCGGTCGCGTCGATCTCGGTGCCTGCGCCCGAGGACGGCCCCGGCGTGCGCTACCGCGGCCGCGCCGCCGACCTGCTCACCGAAGGACGCCCCGGCGAGCCGTGGCAGTCGCTGCGCGCGTGCCCGGACGAAGACCTGCGCAACCCCGAGCGCGTGCACGTGGACGCCTACGGCGGCGTTCAGCTATGCCAGGGGCTGCTGCTCGGCAACCTGTGGGAGACGCCGCTGGCGACGCTGCTCGCGGACTACCAGCCCGACGCCCACCCCATCTGCGGGCCGCTGCTGCGTGACGGTCCGGCAGGGCTGGTCGAGGAGCACGATCTCGAGCACCGGCCGGAGTACGCCTCCGCGTGCCACCTCTGCCACCGCATGCGCGCACGGCTGCTCGACCGCTTCCCCGCGGCGCTGGGACCCAGGCAGGTCTACGGGCCGGCCGGAGCGAGGAGCCATCCGTGAAAGAGCTACTGATCCTGCGCCACGCCAAGTCGAGCTGGAAGCACGCCGACGTCGGCGACCACGACCGCCCGCTCAACAAGCGCGGCAAGGAGGCCGCCCCGCGCATGGGCGCGCTGCTCGCGGACGAGGACCTGCTGCCGGACCTCGTCGTGAGCTCGACCGCCAGGCGGGCGCACTCCACGGCGAAGCTCGTCAGCGAGGCTGCGGGCTACGACGGCTTGATCGAGCTCGACCGCGCCATCTACGGCGCCTCGACGGCGGAGATCCTGCGCGTGATCGCGGAGACGCGCGAGAGCGTCCAGCGGCTGCTGATCGTCGGCCACAACCCCGGCTTCGAGGAGCTGGTGCTGCAGCTTACAGGCTCCTACGAGCGCTTCCCCACGGCGGCGCTGGCACACGTCGAGCTGGGCATCGAGTCGTGGCGCGAGGCGCCGCACGCCCGCGGCCGCCTGCTCTCGCTCTGGCGCCCGCGCGAACTCGACTAGCGGTTGTCGACGGGCCCCTCGCTCCCTCCGGTGACCGACGTGTTCGGGATCACGTCGCTCGTCGCGCGCTTGAGGAAGAGCAGCGCGAAGCATGTGTCGAGCACGTCGTGGCCGCCGGCGTTGCCCTTGGTGTTCCAGTGGCCGTCCTTCTGGCGGTTGAGCAGCTCCTGCCCCATCTCGTTGTACCAGCGGTGGCTTCCGACGAGCTTGAGGCCGAGGAGGTCCATCGCACGCTCGAGCGCGTACAGCCAGTACACGTGATAGACGTTCGACGTGCGTGCGTGCGGGTCCTCGAAGGGGCTCCAGTTCTTGTCGAGCCACGCGAGACCGTCGAAGATCGACTCCTGCACGCGGGCGGCGTCGGCGCGCTTGTTCCAGGCCTCGCGTCGCTTGCCGCCGTCGGCGAGCACGAAGCGCGCCATCTCGAGATTGGCGAGACCGCAGGCCGTCATGCCACCGCGCGGCTGCGCCTCGTGCGCCTTGTCCGAGGACTTCAGGTACGCGAAGCCGCGGGCGCGAGCCTTGCGCTCGCTCTTGGGATCGACGGGATCGCGGTAGGTGACCTCCGGACCGTCCTCCTGCTGCTGCGACATGCTGAAGGCGAGGATGTCCTCCCACACGCTGCGCTCGACGCGGATGCCGAGGCGGTGTGCGGAGAAGAGCGCCAGCGCCGCCAGCTGCGTGCTGCTGAGGTCTTCCGGACCTCCAGGCGCCGACTCGCCCCGCTTGACGTTGTAGCGCCAGCCGCGCGCCTCGCGCTTCTTGATGAGGTGGTCACGCAGCTTGCTCGCCCACACGGCGTACTTGCCGGAGAGCTTGCGCCGCATGCCGCGCTTCTTGGACGTGGCGAGCAGTTTGTAGGCGTCGGCGCGCGCCGTGACGGCGAGCAGGAGCATGCTCGTCTCGTAGGAGGACGGCGGCTTGTAGAAGTTCTCGCGCAGGTAGTTGAAGCCGCGCTTGACTGCCTCGTGGTTGAGCGGCGTCTCGCACTTGAGCAGGGTGTAGAGCGCGAGTGCTGTCGGCCCGGCGTGCATGCCTTGCGCCTGCTGCTGCGCACCTTGGTAGGTGGAGTTGAAGGTGATCGCACCCCAGCTGCCGTCCCGCCGCTGGCGCTTGACGAGCCAGGAGAGACCCTTGTCGATCGCCTTGCCGACCTCCGCTTTGCTGAAGGTGGTCTCCTCCTCATAGAACTCGCCGCCGGGTTCGTCGTCGGCACCCGGCTCGGCGGTGGGTGCGCCTCCGGGGTTCGGGCTTCCGGAGCCTGCGCTGCCCGGCTCGGCCTTCTTCGGCGTGGGCTTGTCCCCCTCCACCGCCACGCGCGGCGCCGGCTTCGGCGGCGGCATGGGAATCGGCTTCACCGGCGGGACCTCGCGGACCGGCGGCTTGGGCGTCTCGGGCGCGGCGGGTGCCGCGGGCACGGACGGCGCGGCAATCGGGTCACGACCGGCCGCCTCGTCCTGGGACGGCTGTGCCGGAACGGACGCCGGCTGCGGCACGGGCGGCTCGGCGCCTTCGGGCTGCTGCGTCGTGGACGGCTGAGGCGCCTCGCCCTCGGCGATCACGGCACGGCGGGACGGGTCCCCAGACGACCCCTCGTCGCCGCGGTTGGCACTCCAGATCCAGAAGCCGGCGCCGACGGCGAGCAGCAGCACGAGACTGCTGGCACGCGCCAGCGCGAGCGCACGCGCGTGCGCGGCACCGAGCGGCTCGGACGCTGCGAGGCCGAGTGCGGCGCGCGTCTCGCCCGCGTGTCCACCGTGCGCCTC
>JAHEIK010000552.1 GCA_024639415.1 Planctomycetota bacterium | reverse complement strand
TGGGTACAGCTTGCGGACGGCGGTGGCAGCGGGGACAGCCTGGGGTGGTTCGAGCCCGGCGCTCCCCTGATGGGCATCATCAACCTGCCCGCGGTCGCCGATCTCTCCTCGGACGCCGACGCGATCACCGTCGATCCCGACGGCACGTACGTCTACGCCGCCTACCGCGACACCGACTCGCAAGGCATCCGTGTCGTCCGGATCGATCCTGCGACGGCCGCCGTCGCAGGCTTCCTCGATCTCCAGAGCGTCGCCGCCGGCGCCTCGACGCAGCCAGTCGGCGTGACCTGGAGCCGCGACGGTGACGAACTCGTCATCGCCGCTGCGGAGGGAGCGACGGGACGCCTGGCGTTCATCGATCGGGAGACCTTCACCGAGATCGACCGCAACGCGGGAACCGCGGGCACGCAAGGCTATGCCCTGCCGAACGGCGCAGGTCCTGTCGTCGCGGCCGGAGACGCGTACTGGGTCGCCCTGCCCGGCACGAACGATCTCGACAAGGTGTCGGCTAGCACCGGCACGGTCACGGCGAGCCCGGGCACGGAGACGGGGACGAACGCGGCGCTGCTGGCGATGCCCGACGGCGAGTTCATCGTCCAGGGTCTGACCGGCTATGCAGACGATCTGGCGCTGCAGGTGCGCTCATCGCCCAGCGGCTTGGACACGACCGGCGGCGTTGCCGTCCTCGACGACGTGGGTGGCGTGGACCGGCTCGCGACGACGGTCGTCACCGCGCAGCATCTACCTGGGTACGCCCGCTTCGCGGTCCTGCTCGACAGCCCCGCGGGGCTGCTGTTGGCGCGCTTTGACTACCTGCCGCACTTCCTGCTGCAGGAAGACCTCGACGCGCTGACCGCCGGCGTACAGGTTGCGGACGTGGAAGCAGCCGTCCCTGGAGCGACCATCTTGGGCCGCACCTACGGCGCGTTCGCTCCGTTCCCGTAGCGTTCGAGACGCTACACGCGCTACGACCTCTGCAGGCGCAGGGACTTCTAGAGGAAGAGCGCGGCGAGCATGCCCGCGGCTGCCAGCGCCGCGAAACCGATCGAGAGCCAGAACACCTTGCTCTGCGCGGAGTGCACCTTCTCGACGAGCATCTCGACCTGACGGTTCATGACCTTCTGTGTCTCGCGATGCTGGGAGTTGCTCTGCTGCTGCGAGCGGTGGAACACGTTGAGTGCGCGATTTTGCGTGTTCTGGAACGTCGCGAAGATGTCTTCCTGCGTCGCGGCCAGACCGCGGATCATGCCGAGTTGCGCTTCGGCGTTCTGGCGGGACTGCTCGAGCCCCTGCTTGATCGCGTTCGACTGCGTCTCGAGGCTCTCCGCGAGATTTGCCTGTAGTCCGTCGAGGAACTGGGCCTGCTCGGCCTGACTGAGCGCGAGGGTGCGTAGGAGGTCGGGGAGCCCATCGAGGCGTGCGACCACGTCGCGCGTGCCCGTCCCCATATGCTCGAGCTGCTTGCTGATCTGCGCGAGGCACTCGATCTCCGCGCGGTGGATACGCGGAACCTGCTGCAGGAAGCCCGGCAGGGCCTGCAGCGTCTGCTGCACCTGGCCGTCGCGGCTCTGGAGCGTCTCCTTGATGGCGCCGAGCAGGCGGCTGAGATCCTGGAAGCCGCTCTGGACGCGCTCACCAAGCTCACGCGGCACCGGCTCCGGCTTGGGGTCGGAATCTTCGCGGCGCGGCTCGAGAGGCACCGGTGGGCGCCCCGGAGGGACGCTGCCCGCGGGCGGCCGGCTCTCGGGGCCCTGCCCGGGCACGGACGAATCCCGCGAGCTTCCGATCATGACGACCTCCTGGTGGACGCGCACACGGTACGGGCGGGGAACGACGATCCCCGGACACACTGTGAGCCCGGACTCTACCCAGGGAATCGGCTCCCGGGGGCCCGAGCCTTCGCACAGATGCTTCGGAACGCCCGATCCGTTGTTGACCTCAGGCATGTTGCGGCAAGAATCAGCGCCCGAATGCATGACATGGGGCTGTAGCTCACCTGGTAGAGCGCCTGAATGGCATTCAGGAGGTAAGGGGTTCGACTCCCCTCAGCTCCACCATGTCTGCTTGGGGTGGGATGGCGCGGGACGGACCCGCTTGCCGTCCCGCAGGCCGCGAGTCGTCAATGTGCGACCCCCGTCCCGAAGGGACGACCCCACCGCGCCACCCACCCGATGCGCTCAGGCGCCGGGTGCTGCCGCGCCAGGCCATGCAGCTCGACTTCGCACGCCCCCCACAAGGCGCTGCAGCCACCCTGCCGGGCACGAGCGTGTTTGCTTGGGATGGGATGGCGCGGCACGGACCCGCTTGCCGTCCCGCAGGCCGCGAGTCGTCAATGTGCGACCCCCGTCCCGAAGGGACGACCCCACCGCGCCACCCACCCGATGCGCTCAGGCGCCGGGTGCTGCAGCGCCCTGATCGCGGCGAGAAGGCGGCAAGACGCAGACATGGCGCCGCAGCCACCCTGCCGCGCACGACCTCCGCTACCGCTACGGCCGAGCCGGCGCCTGATCCGTGCGACGCACTCGATCCGGAATGACGCGTAGAAGGCGAAAGCCTGCTGCTGCGCCCCATCGCAACGATGAGGCGCAGAGCCCTCGATTCCACTTGGTCAGTGCGTGGGAGAGAGAGCGTGGAGGCGGCGGATGAGGGCGGTCAGCATGGCCGCGATGCGGTCGGCGAGGTTGCGCAGGTGGTCCACTGTGTCCGGGTCGGCCAGCTCGAGGCGCGAGAGCATGTCGAGCGCTGCGTCGCATTCGGCGCATTCGCCGCGGGCGATGACGAAGCGTGCGGCCTTGTCGCGCGGGGACCAGCGGTTGGCGCCCTCGGTGATGTTGCGGGTGGTGGCCGAGGCCGAGCGGCGAACCTGGTCCTTCAGG
>JAHEIK010000551.1 GCA_024639415.1 Planctomycetota bacterium | reverse complement strand
CGACAGCTTCCGCGAGCTGTGGTTCGACCGCGCGCTGACGCGCAACACCTTCACCACCCTCCGCCGCGTGATCCTGGGGTTCCTGCTCGCGTGCCTCGTGGGCATCCCGTTGGGTGTGCTCTGCGGCTGCTTCGGCCCTGTGCAGGCCTTCTTCATGCCACTGACGATCTTCGGGCGCAACATCCCCATCGCCGCGCTGATCCCCTTGACCTTCACGTTCTTCGGCATCGGCGAGATGCAGAAGGTGATGTTCATCTTCATCGCGTGCGTGATGTTCATCACGGGGGACACGGCCACGAGCATCAAGGATGTGAGCCAGCGCTACGTCGACACGGCCCACACCCTCGGCGCCGACCGCCGGCAGATCATCCTGAAGGTGCTTGTTCCGCTCGCGATGCCGTCGGTGTTCAACTCGCTGCGGCTGCTGTTCGGCTTGGCGTTCGGCTACATCATGCTCGCCGAGGTGATCAAGTTCGGGTCGGAAGCCGGCGGCCTGGGCGACATCATCAACCAGTCGCAGCGTCGCGGCCCGCGAGAGCACATCCTCCTCATCCTGATCCTCATCCCCATCCTCGCGTTCCTGATCGACAAGGGGCTGCACTGGATCCAGCGTGAGCTCTTCCCCCACCGCTACGGCGGCAAGGGCGTGCTCAACCAACTCGTGCGCAAGATCGTCCACAAGTGGGAAGACGGCAAAGCCGTCATGTGGCAGCGCAAGCGCTCTGGCGTGGGGAGTGACGAATGAGCGACTCCGCCCCGCCTCCCGCCAACCCTCCGGAAGAGCGCGACGTCGGTGTCGGCCACGTGCTCGATCACGTGCGTGAGCCCGAGGAGCTGAAGCTGCCCGCGGTGTGCGAGTTCCGCGGCGTCACCAAGACCTACAACTATGGCGAACCCAACGCGTTCACCGCGATCCAGGACGTCAACTTCGCCGTCGAAGACATCCCCAACAAGGGCGAGTTCGTCTCGATCGTCGGCCCCTCCGGCTGCGGCAAGAGCACCATCCTGCGCCTCATCGCCGGATTGGAGCCGCAGCATCCCGCGACCCATGGCGAGGTCCGCGTGCTCGGCAAGCCGATCACGAAGCCGGGCGCCGACCGCGGCATGGTCTTCCAGGACTACACGAGCTTCGACCACCGCACCGTGCTCGACAACGTCACGTTCGGCCTCGAGTGCGCCGGCATCCCGCGCGACGTGCGCAACGAACTCGGCCGCAAGTGGATCCAGCGCGTGGGCCTCGACGTCGACAAGGACATCGACAAGTACCCGCACGAGCTCTCGGGCGGCATGCGCCAGCGCGTAGCCATCGCCCGGACCTTGATCCTGCGCCCCCGCATCATCCTCATGGACGAGCCGTTCGGCGCGCTCGACCCCGTCACGCGCATGAACATGCAGAACCTGCTCGTGCGCTTGTGGCGTGCGGTGCGGGCGACCGTGTTCTTCGTGACGCACTCCATCGAGGAAGCCGTCTACCTCGGCGACCGCGTCTACATCTTCAGCAGCTCGCCCGGTACCGTGCTCGAGGAGCTGACCGTCGAGGCCCCCAACCGGCCGGCGATGGAGATGCAGAAGGAGCAGAAGTTCCAGGAGACCGTCTACTACATCCGCGACCTCATCGCCCGCCTCGAGGAGGGCAAGGACTGATGGGGCTCTGGAAGTACGTCAAGGCCGCCTTCAAGTGGCATTGGAACCTGCTCGCCGTCGGCACCGGCACGGCGTTGGCGCTGCTGAGCGGGCAGGCGGACGTCATCCTGCCGCTGGTTGCTGCCGGTGAGCTCGCCTACCTGGGCCTGCTCGCCACGCACCCCAAGTTCCAGAAGTCGATCGAAGCGCAGGAGGCCAAGGCCAAGCGTGCGGAGACGGCCATGACGGCGGAGCAAGCACTCGAACGCATCACGAAGGCCCTGCCCGCGCACGCGCTCGAGAAGTACGAAGCGCTCCGCCAGCGCTGCCTCAAGCTGCGCAAGATCGCCAAGGACCTGCGGCGACCGGGCACGCCGCAGGAGGAAGACAGCAGGCTCGAGGCCATGCAGCTGCAGGGCCTCGACCGCCTGCTGTGGGTCTACCTGCGCCTCGCCTACACCGAGCACAGCCTCGACCGCTTCCTCGTCGAGACCAACGAAGCGGGCATTGAGCGAGACATCGAGAACATCAAGCGCAAGCTCGCCGGCTACGCGGAGAAGGAGATCAGCCCGCGGCGCGAGAAGGCGCGCAAGGCGATCGAAGACACGCTGGCCACTTCCCAGTCGCGCCTGAAGAACCTGCAGAAGGCGCGCGAGAACCACGAGCTCGTGCAGCTCGAGATCGAGCGCTTGGAGCACAAGATCCGCTCTGTCGCCGAGATGGCGGTCAACCGCCAAGAGCCCGACTTCATCTCCGACCAGGTCGACCAGGTCACGAAGAGCATGCTCGAGACCGAGCGGACCATGGACGACCTCGACTTCGCTACCGGCCTCGGTGAGGTGGAACAAGCCGTGCCGGAGCTGACGTCACGCCGCGCGACGCAGAAGCAGCGCTGAACCCTCAGACGTCCTTGCGCGGAACGAGCATGCCGCGCAGGTCGTCGTGCAGCATGCCGTTGGTCGCCACGATGTTGCGTCCGAGCAGCCAGTCCTCGCCGCCTTGCTGGTCGGTAACCGTGCCGCCCGCCGCACGGATGAGCGCCACACCCGCCGCAACGTCCCACGGCTCCAGGTGTAACTCCCAGAAACCGTCGAGGCGGCCGGAGGCGACGTAGGCCAGGTCGATGGCTGCCGCGCCCATGCGCCGGATGCCGCGCGTTTTCAGGATCATACGCTGCACGTTCTCGACGTTGTTGTCGGCCGTCTCGTCGCGGCGGTAGGCAAAGCCCGTGGCGACGATGGCGTCTTCCAGCATC
>JAHEIK010000550.1 GCA_024639415.1 Planctomycetota bacterium | reverse complement strand
TCTCCCCGCGCTGCCGGCCGAACAGGCCCAGCAAGTCGTGCGTGAGGTGACCGACGTCCTGAGCGTCTCCGCGGCCAAGCCCATGCGCCCGGATGTCCTGAAGCCGCACGCGGCCGACCTGCGCGTCGTCGCCCAGAGGTTGCTCGACGAGTGCATGGAGCGCGTCGACGCACTGGCCCAGACCGGCGATGCACTGGAGCGTCTCGAGGACGCGCCTGACACGATGCAGGAGTTCCTCGAAGAAGCCGAGCGCATGCGTGATCCTGCATGGCTCGAGCGGACGCGCGACACCGCGAAGGCCCTCTACCGTCTGTCGCGGTTGCACGACGACGAGCAGTTCCGCCAAACGACCAGCGAGATCATCCGGGGCATCGACGCCCTGGACAAGGCCGCCGCCTACCACGACCGCAGCATGCCTGCCGTGCGACTCGCCTACGCCTCGATGCTGATCGAGGAGGCGGACCGTCGCTGTCGCGAGGAGGCTCCGAAGCTCATGGTCGCCGGCAAGATCGAGCGTGCCGACGCGATCTACGTACGCCTACAGACCCTGCTGCAGGAGTACGCGACCAATCCGACCTACGCAGCGCTCCTCGACCGTGTCAAGCGCCGGCAGATTCCGGAGCTGATCGCGAGTCGGCGCAAGCAGATCTCCGACATCCGTGAGCGCCTGGCCGAGGCGCAGGCCGCGGAGAGTTCGGGCGACCTCGACCAGGCGGTCCGGCTCTATGCCCAGATCGTGGAGAAGTACTGGCTCATTCGCTTCGAGAGCGTGTTCACGCTGCCGCTGCGCGTCGAGTCCGTGCCCATGGGCGCTCGCGTGCTGCAAGGCGGACGGGAGGTGGGTCGAACACCCATGGTCATCCGCTACCCGTGGGGCAGCACGGACACGCTGACCCTCGAGGCTCCGGGCTACGAGACGTTCGTGCACAGCCTCGCGGCAGCCGGAGGGACACCGCGGAGCCGGGTGACGCTCCCGCTTGCGCCGGCCACGCTCTGGCAGCAACCGGTCTCGTCCAACGTGCGCATCCAGCCGCTGCCGGTCGACCGGCACGTTCTCACGGTGGATCGTCGCGGCAAGGTCACGCTGCATGACGCCGACACCGGCAAGGCTCGCTGGGTACGCAGTCACCCGAGTCTCGAAGGCGTACGTAGCCGGCCGACGCGAGCAGGCGACACCCTCTACATCCCGCAAGTCGACGGGAACGTGTGGATGCTGACCGCGACGGACGGGAAGGACCTCGGCGTGCTGAAGCTGCCGCGCTTGCGCGGGGACGCCGCTACGAGCAACGGGCGTGCAGGGTTCGTCACCGAGGACGGCATCTTCATTGCCGTCACCGGACGCACCGAGACTCGTCGCGTACCCCTCGGTGCGACCCCCGCCGCAGGCATCGTCGCAGCCCATGGCGCCTTCTGGATCGGGACGATCGACGGAGCGGTCATTCGTATCGACGCCACGTCCTTCGAGCGCCGCGCAGTGCGGATCACCAAGAACCGTGCCGCCGTCCAGGGCCTCGGCGCCGACGAGAGCGGCGTCTACGCGACGACCGCCCACGGCTCGTTGGTCGCGTTGGACACCACCGGCGCTGAGCGCTGGCGACATGACAAGGTCGGCGATCTCGTCGGTGCGCCTGCGCGCGTGGGCACCCAGATCGGCGTCGTCGGACGCGCTGGCAAGGTCCGCTTCTTCGCCGCCTCCGACGGGCAAGCGGGCAAGCACTTCGAGACGGGCAAGCGAGTACGCAGCGGCCTCGTCGGCACCCAGACTAGCTTCCTGCTCGTCCAGGCCGATGGCTCGCTCTGGGCCTGCCTCGCCGACGGTGCCGTGCTCCTAGCCACGCAGGGCAAGGCAGACGCCACCTTCCCGCCGGTCTTGCTGCCGGGCAACCGTGTCGCCCTCCCCCTGGGGAAGGAGAAGCTCGGAGTCATTCTCGCCCCGGTGGCCGCCCGCTAGCGGAGCCGCAGGAGCAGGAGCACGACTTCGCCGCCTTGCACCGTCGCGTGCACGATGTGCTCGCGCTGCTCGCCACGCGGCAGCTCCAAGACGGTGTCGATCGGCGAAGATCCGCCACCCAGGATCGGCAGCGTCAACCGGTGCTTGCCGGCTTCGAGCTCGGCGTTCCCGTCGCGCGGTCCCGCCATGGCCAGCGGTGGGCGCATCGTCAGCTCGATGGTCCCGGCATCGGATCGGGCCCAGGTGAGGGCTCCGCGCACCTGCACGCTGTGCCCCCCCTGCGCTGCGCGCACGAGCACGTCGCCGGCAAGGCCTGCAAAGCGGGCCGATGTGATCGGATGCAGTGCGCCGCTGCGCTGGGCGACCTCCGTGCCGAGGTGGATCAAGCCCGGGACGACGTGGCCCACCCGGTAGCCCGCGCGGGTGCCGAGCAATGCCGAGAGCTGCACCGCCTCCGCGGGTGCGGAGCCGGCCTCGCGGAACGCTGCCAGTGTCGCAGGCGGGAGCGCGGAGCCGACGTGCAGGTCCTGTTCCTGAAAGGCCTTGCGATAGGACGTCTCCGGCACGGAGAGCAAGCGCAGGCTCACGTCCCGAGTGCGCAGGGCAGCCTCGCCCTGCGTCAGGAGATCGCGTGCCTTGCCCATCTCCGACGCCGGCGCCTCGAGGAACAAGACGGATCCGCCGTCCACCGCGGAGATGCTGAACTCGAAGGTCCTGCCGCGCTCTTCGTGTTCCTGCGCGCTGCGGAAGAGCAGACTCGAGACCCGCTCGGTCCATGCCTCGACGGCACCCTCCCGGGCCTCGAACTCGAGTCCTGCTGCAACGGCGCCGGCCCGCAGCAGGGCCACCGCATTGCCGTCGGCACGCTTCAGTGCGGCACTCGGCGCAGGCGTCGCAGCGAACGCAAGCCCCAGGCGCATGGCGCGCCC
>JAHEIK010000122.1:5067-9315 GCA_024639415.1 Planctomycetota bacterium | reverse complement strand
CAACCTCTTCTCTTCTTCCCCATCCTGGCGAGCGGCGTCCTCTACCCGCCTCCTGTGGCGCACGCCTGCCGCCCCGCGCACGCCCCTCCGAGGCGCCACGCGCTCGCGCACCCGCACGCGCTCGCGCCCGTCACCCCCATCTTCTCCTCTTCTTCTTCCCCTCTGGTTCTCACTCCGGTGTGCTACGTTCCGCCTCGACGTTCTTTACCACTCATCACGCGTGCGATGGTCAGGCCGGTGCTCCCCAGCACCGGCTGGAAGTGGGGTGTGATTCCCCCGCGGGACCGCCGCTGTAACCGGGGACGATCTCCGCTAGACATCGCAGACGATGTCGAACATGCCACTGCCACACGCCGTGAGGCGCAGGCGGGAAGGCGCGGAGGGAGGACGATCCGGAAGCCAGAAGACCGGCCTTCGCACCATGCTCCGCATCCACGCGGAGCCAGGCCCTGTCCCCGCTTGCGGGGGCTCCAGTCACTCCGGACTCGAGTGACGAGGCCCGCGGTTTCGCTCACGCTCCCGCGGCCCGTCCCGTCGGCGACCCCTGGTCGCCGCACTCCGGGGGAAGGCGTGTCCATGCGACCGATCTTCTCTCTCCTGCTGCTCTCGACGCTGCTGCTACCAAGCATGCTCCTCTGCCTCACTGCCTGCGGCGGTGGCGCAGGCAAGCCCTTCGTCATCGAAGAACCCGTCCCGCAACCCGGCGGTGGTGGTTCCGGAGGCGGTGGTGGCTCGACGCCGCCCCCCACCGCACCGCAGACACCCGTCTGGGATGCGAACGCCGCGCTCTTCGGACGCGTTGCGCTCTTCGGCTCCTTCCCCAGCGACCTCCTCCGCTACGGAGACACGCTGTTTGCCGTCGACGCCGACGCCGTGGAAGGTGCCGGCGCACGGCTGTTGCCCTACGACGTCGCGGGCACCGACCCGGTCCTCTCTTCGTCGTTCGCCGCGACCACGATCCTCCCGTCGCATCTGCGCGACTCCGCCGGCAACGCTCTCGACCCCGCCAATCCGATCGGCTTCGGCGCGTTCCTCAACGACGTCCTGATCGTGAGCGACACCCTTGGGTTCGCTCTCGCCAACGCCGGCGGCTCCGACAGCGTGCCCACCCTGAGCAACGTCGTGGCGTTCAACCCTGCGAGCGGCGCCGTCTTGCAGACGCTGGACCTCGCCCAGCCGTACCTGAGCCCGATTCCCCTGTTCGACTCGACGGGTGCCCCGGTACCCGGCGGCACGTTCGTCCAGGCCGGCGCCGAAGGCATGGCCTATGCCGCGACGTCGGCGTCGTCGGGGCGCCTCTACGTCGCCATGAGCAATCTGGTCTTCGCCGCCCCCAGCTACGGTGCGACGAAACTGCCCGGCACGGTGCAGGTGCTCGACGTGACGCTGACCGGAGCCACGCCCCTCACGCCTGCCACCGCGGACGGCCTGCGGCCCTTCGTGATCCCGACCCAAGGCTTCAATCCGGTCGCCCTCGAGACCATCGCGGTGCCGACCAGCGACGAGCAGCCGCGCCACCGCCTGCTCGTCACGACGGCCGGGACCACCGGCTACGACCTCAGCGGGAATCTCGGCGCGATCACACCCTCCAGCGTGGAGGCGTACGACGGCGAGAGCGGCGCGCTCCGGGGTAGCTTCCAGCTCGGCCTCTCGGGTCTGGCCGCGATCCGTCCTGCGCTGGGGCGCGACGGTGCGGGCCATCACGTGGGCTTCTTCCCGTCGTCCGTCACGGGCGAGGTCTACCTGCTCTGGCTCGATGGTCTGCACACGGAGGACGTCGACGCCTCGCGGCTGGCCGTGCTGCGCGGCCCCTCGAACGGCATCCCGATCACGGCGGCCCAAGCGGGGGGGCCAGGCGGCAACATCACGGGCATCGGTCTCGCGCCCGATGGCCGCACCCTGGCGGTAACGGGCTTCGGCGACCTCTTCGCCGTGCCGCAGGTGCCGGGACAGCTGTTCCTGCTCGGCCTGCCGGAGGATCTGGTCACGGGTGCCGGCTTCGGCACGGACTTCACGCCGGGCAGCACGCAGTTCGCAGCCACGTCCGGGCGCACGCTGGGCAACGTGGTCCTGGTGCCCAATGCCGGAGACCGCCCCGACGTCTACGTCAACGTCAGTGGAACCCTGGACGCGAACTTCCTGGGAGCGGGAGGCGCCTCCCTGGGCTCACTTCGCACCTTCGGACTCATCAAGTAGCCGCGCCGCTCCCGTAGGCCCGCAGGTAGGATGCCCGGCGTGAAGATCGAGCGTCCTTCGTTTGCGCGTGTTGCCTCCATCGCCGCCGCCACGTGGCTGGTGGCCGTCGCGATCGTGGCCCTGCCTCGACTGCTCGCTGCCGAGCCCGAAGCCATGCCGCCGCGCGGCCCGTTCAAGAACATCCACGTGATCGACTTCGACGGGGACATCGAGGCCCTGATGCTGGCCTACGTCACGCGTCGCGTCGACGCGGCCAAGGAAGACGGGGCGGACTGCATCGTGCTGCGCGTGGAGTCCCCCGGCGGCACCGTCTATCACGGCAAGAAGATCGGCGACATGCTGCTCGGGATCCCCGACTCGATCCACGTGATCGCCTGGGTGCCGCAGATGGCGCTCAGCGGAGCGGCGTTCATCTCGCTCGCGTGCGACGAGATCATCATGAAGTCGGCCGCCTCGCTCGGCGACAGCCAGCCCATCGTGCAGGGCGAGGGCGGCAAGCCCGAGCCGGTGGGCGAGAAGTACGAGAGCCCGCTGCGCGCATGGTTCCGCGGCTACGCCGAGAAGAACGGCTATCCGCCGGCCCTGGCGGAGGCCATGGTCACAGCCAAGCTCGAGGTGCTGCGCGTCCGCAGCAAGCAGGACAAGAAGCAGTACTTCATCCGCGGTGAGGACTTCAAGGCGGCCGACGACGACGCGGAGCTCGTCCCCGGCATCAAGAAGAGCGAGCTGATCCAAGACGGCCCGGCCGTGGCCCGCGAGGGTGAGCTGCTCACCATGACCGGCGCAGAGGCCCTGGAGTACGGCTTCATCGCACGCCGCTTCGACGGCGGACTCCCCAGTGACGAAGAGCAGGTGCTCGCCGCGCTCAAGGCCCCGGGCGCGCGCGTGAGCTTCACCAAGATGTCGTTCTCGGAGAAGGCGAGCAAGTGGCTCCTGCAGGTCGCGGGCATCCTCTCCGCCATCGTAGCCCTCGCCATCCTGCTGTTCGTCTGGCAGGGCCCCGGCGTGATGACCATCGTCGGCGGCATCGCCCTCGTCCTCGTCGTGCTGATCAATCTCACGGCGGAGCAGTTGCACGGCTTCCCGCTCTTCCTCATCCTGCTGGGCGTCGGCCTGCTCGCGGCCGAGGTCTTCGTCATCCCGGGCTTCGGGATCGCCGGCATCCTCGGCATGGGCACGCTGGCCGTCGGCTTCTTGTTCCTCGCCACGGGCAGCACCCTGGGTGACACGGGTGCCATCGATCGCACCGCCCTGCTGGACTTCGGACTGCAGTTCGTCTTCACCGCGATCGTGGGCTTCGGCCTGCTCCTTGTGATGTCGCGCTTCTTCCCGCGTGTCGGTCCGGCTCGCCGGATGATCCTGCAGCCTTCAGGCGCGCCGGCCATGGCCGAGGGCGGCGCCGCGCCGGACGCGCCGGCCCTGGGCGCCATCGGTCGCGCGACGTCCGCTCTCCGTCCTGCCGGCAGCGCCGAGTTCGACGGCAAGCTGGTCGACGTCGTGAGCGACGGCGGCTTCATCGACGCGGATGCCAACGTACGCGTCGTCGCCGTCGAGGGTCACCGCGTGACCGTCACCGAAGCGGAGAGCTAGGCATGCTCACCGCGATCATCCTCGTCCTCGTATCCCTCGGCTTCGTCCTGGCCGAGGTCTTCTTCCCGTCGCTCGGCCTGTTCGGGCTGATTGCGGGAGGCTGCATCCTGTTCGCCGACATGATCGCGTTCGAGCATGGCCAGATCACGGGCTGGAGCTTCGTGGTCGCCGAGGTCATCCTCGTCCCGCTCGTGGTCTGGGCGGGCTTCAAGCTCCTGCCCAAGATGCCGTTCGGCCGCCGCATGCTGCTCGAAGGCCCTGCGACCGAGCCCGGAGCCGGCGTCCCGGATCACGACCATCTCGAAGGCCGGACCGGCATCGCCGTGACCGACCTGCGGCCCGCGGGCATGGGCCGGATCGACGAGCGGCGCCTCAGCGTCGTCTCCGTCGGCGGCCTGATCGAGCAGGACACCCCCATCGTCGTCGTGGCGGTCGAGGGCGCGGAGATCCGCGTCCGGCCTC
>JAHEIK010000122.1:0-5057 GCA_024639415.1 Planctomycetota bacterium | reverse complement strand
AACACCATCGAAGGCTCCTCGTAGCCAAGGGAGAGTGACATGCACTCGGATCTCCTCACGCTGACCGCAAGCTTCCTGGCGGCCGACATCGACCTCGGCATGGTGGCGCTGGTCGTCGGCTTGCTGATCGTCTTCGTCTTGGTCGTGATCTTCCTGAAGTTCTTCAAGCTCTGGATCCAGAGCTACTTCAGCAACGCCAACATCAGCCTCTTCGAGCTGGTCGGCATGTGGCTGCGGAAGGTCAACGCGAACGTGATCGTGCAAAGCAAGATCGCGCTCGTGCAGGCCAACCTGCCCTGTGAGACGAAGGATCTCGAAGCGCACTACCTCGCCGGCGGCAACGTCGAACCGGTGGCGCGCGCGCTGATCGCTGCCGACCGCGCCCGAATCCAGCTCGACTTCAAGACCGCCGCCGGCATCGATCTGGCCGGTCGTGACGTGCTCGACGCCATCCAGACAAGCGTCATTCCGAAGGTCATCGACTGCCCGGACCCGCGCAAGGACAAGCGCGAGGTGGCCGCCGTCGCGAGGGACGGCATCCAGGTGCTCGCCCGCGCCCGCGTGACGGTCCGCACCAACCTCGAGCAGCTGGTCGGTGGTGCCCAGGAAGAGACGATCATCGCTCGCGTGGGCGAAGGCATCGTCAGCACGATCGGCTCGTCCGAGACGCACATGGCCGTTCTCGAGAACCCCGATCGCATCAGCAAGGCGGTGCTGTCCAAGGCGCTCGAAGCCAGCACCGCGTTCTCCATCCTCTCGATCGACATCGCCGACGTGGACATCGGCCAGAACATCGGCGCACGGCTGCAGGCCGACCAAGCCGAGGCCGACAAGCGCGTCGCACAGGCCAACGCCGAGAAGCGCCGCGCACTGGCCGTCGCGCTCGAGCAGGAGAACCGTGCGTCAGTCGTCGCCAACGAGGCTCTCGTCAAGCTCGCAGAAGCCGATGTGCCGAAGGCACTCGCCCAGGCCCTGCGGGAGGGCAACCTCGGCGTGATGGACTACCTCAACCTGAAGAACATCGAGGCGGACACGGACATGCGGCGCAGCCTCGGTGGCGGCACGCAGTCCGACACCGACAAGCCGATCGAGTAGCGGCCCCAGGGCCCAAGGACCGATTGGCGGCCTACGGCCGCAGGGAGGGCGTTTCCCGTGGACAGCACGCTTGGCAACCTGATCTTCGTCGTCGTGGCGGTCCTCGCATGGATCGTCAAGGAAGCGGTGGAGCGCAAGGAGGCCAAGGAGGCTGCCCAGAAGCGCCGCGAGCGCGCGGGGCAGCCGGCGCCTGCGGAGCAGGGCACCGGCGAGGTCGACATCGTCTATGGCCGGCGCAAGATTCCGGACGCCCTCACCGCCCCTCCCGTGCCCAGCACCGGCCAGCCGCAGTTGGGCGCGACGGCGCGGCCGGCCGCGGAGGCCGTGGCGCATACAGGCGGCCGACTGGTCTCCTTCTCGGGCCATCGCCTGAAGACCGAGCTCCAAACGACGACCGGCACGGCGACACCCGCACCAGGCGGGGACGAGGACTCCGCGATGGGCTGGGCGCGCTTGGGTCTGGCCGAGGGTGGGGACCGGCGCGCCGCCGTGCGCGCCGGCATCCTGTGGAGCGAGGTGCTGGCGACGCCGCGGGCCATCATGGGGCCGCACCGCAGTCCTGCCGCACGGCGCATGCAGGGACGGCGCGGCTCTCGGAAGCTGCTGTAGCCGGCTCGCAGCAGGCACGCGTGCACGTGCGGAGGAGCCCGGCGCCCCCTCCGGGCTACAGGTCGACCTCTTCGACGAGATCGAGCTGCCGGTTGGACTCGATGCGTCCATCCACCAGATGGACGACGCGGTGGGCCTGGGCGGCCAGCTTCGCATCGTGGGTCACGATGACCATCGTCTGCCCCTGCTTCTCGTTCAGACCCCAGAGAAGCTTGCGCACGTCCTCGGCCGTCGCGCCGTCGAGGTTCCCCGTGGGCTCGTCGCAGAAGAGGAACCGCGGCTGGTTCTGGAGCGCACGTGCAATGGCCACGCGCTGACGCTCACCACCGGAGAGCTCGCGCGGACGGTGCATGCTGCGCTCCGTCAGCCCGACCAGGGCCAGCAGCGCCTGGGCGCGCTGCGTCGCCGCCTTCTTGTGCTTGCGCCAAGCGAGAGGTCCGTGCTGGATCATGGAGGGCATGAGGACGTTCTCGAGCGCCGTGAGCTCGGGCAGCAGGTGGTAGAACTGGAACACGAAGCCCATCACGCGGTTGCGGAGGTGGGCGCGCTCCGAGGAGCCCAGGGTCGAGCGGTCCGTGCCGTCGAAGACGATGCGGCCCTCGTCGGCGCTGTCGAGCCAGCCCAGGACATGCAGCAGCGTGCTCTTCCCGCAGCCGCTGGTGCCGAGGATGGCGAGGATCTCGCCCTCCCGCACCTGCATGTCCACGCCCTTGAGCACCTCGAGTTTGTGGCCGCCGACGCGGTAGGTCTTGGTCAGCCCCGTGGCATCCAGCAGGACGCGCCGGGTGTCCACCTCGGCGCTCTCGCCGGCCGCGGGGGTCGTGAGGTCACTCATAGCGCAGCGCCGCAATGGGGTCGAGTCGGGAGGCCCTGAGGGCAGGCAGCAGTCCGGCGACGAACGCCACGATGACGCTGCCGCCCATGATCGAGAGGACGGTCGGCCAGTGCCAGACCGTCGGGATGCTGCGGAAGTGGTAGATGTTCGGCGGGAACACGTCGCGGCCGGTCACCTGCTTGATGAAATCGTGGACGCCGTCCACGTTGGCCGTGAACCAGGCGCCCAGCCCAAGACCCATGAGCGCTCCTAGGACGCCGATCAGCAGGCCGTTCCACAAGAAGATCGAGAGGATGCCCGTGCGTCCCGCACCCAGCGCCGCGACGATGCCGATGTCGCGTGTCTTCTCGACGACAGTCAGGGTCAGCGTCGCCAGGATGATGAAGCCACCGAGCATCACGATGAAGGAGAGGACGATGACCAGCATCACCTTCTCCTGGTTCACCGCAGCGAGGAACTTGGCCTTCTGATCCTCCCAGGTCTCCACCACGAAGCGCTTGCCGAGGATGCCGGTGAGCGTCTTCTTCACCGCCTGGGCCTTCTCGTAGTCCTCGAGCAGCACGTTGGCCTGGAGATAGGCGTGCTTCACGCTCCCCATCTTGGCCACCTCGCCGATCTCCAGATAGAGGCGAGAGTTGTCCTCCACCGAGTCGCCGGAGTCGTACACCCCGGTGATGAGCAGATTCTTGGAGTTCGGCTCGAAGGAGCGCTGACCGCCTCGCATCGTCTGCGTGCCGAAGACGATCCGCACCTCCTGGCCGATCAGCTCGCGAGCGCGCTGGCGCACGACCGTCATGTCCTCGAGTGGCTCGCCGGACGTGTCGTCGCGCATCGCTCCGAAGCGGTGCGCCACGTTGCCGTCGAGGTCGTAGACCCCCAGCATGAAGTTCTCGGCGAAGGTGCGGCTCACGATGCACGTGGCCTTCTCGAACTCGACTGCGTCCGGATGGAAGAACGGATCGTCCGGACTGTGCTGGGCGATGAGGTAGCTCGCAATCTCGGAGACCTTCTTCTCCCGGCGGTAGTCGATCCCGATCGCCTCCATCTGGTGCAGCGACATGCCGTCGATCTGCGCAACGCTCCGCTTGCGGCTCTCGTACTCGTGGAACACGGGATAGCGAATCTGGGGCGCAGCGGCCTTCACGTCCGGCACGTCTCGCAGGAGGCCCTTCTCGAGGACGATGAACGGCGGGAGGTCCTGCGAATCGACCGTCGGCGTGAGGATCAGGTGCGAGAGGCTACCGCGCACGACCTTGCGGACGCGCTCCTGGAAGCCATCCATGATGGAGACCACCACGATGAGGACGGCCACGCCCGCCATCACGCCCCCGATGGAGATCAGGTTTACGAGACGGCTGCGCAGATAGCGGATGGCCAGGAAGAAGCGGTACACGGAGACTCCGTCGTGAACGAGGCCGAGGGCTGCCAGATTGCCCTTCCTACCCCACCCTGGTCATCGGTCCACCCTGGTCCGGTCACGAGCCGGTTTCGTGGCTTCCGGGATGTGGATCCCGCCGCCTAGCGGACGCTCGTCTCGACGCGCTTCAAGGCGCCGATCATGCGCAGGTACTCCTTGGGCGGCAGCTCGTTGCGTCCGATGATCGTGACGCTCACGCCCTCGAGGTCGTCACGCCGCAGGACGATGCGACAGGTGTCGGTCCGCATGCGGATGACGGAGCCGTTCTCCCGGATGTCGCTCGGATCGGCCGGGAGGCCCGGGCAGCCGGCCGGGTCATCGGCCTCCGTCATGCCGGCGGTCATGCTCTCGATGACGTTCATGTCCTCCTTCGGAGCCACGCCCACGGAGATCAGGGCGAGACCGTCGGAGTAGAGCTGGCTGACGAGTTGGACGGGCGTCTCGGAGGGCGCAGCGCCGGGCCGCTCCCCCTCGCCCGGCGTCAGCGAGGCATCCGCCACCTTGTAGCTGGCGCGCACGAGCACGAAGCCAGGCGGCAGATACTCGGGCTGGTACACGTCGAAGGGCGCCTCACCACACGCACGCTGCAGGCCCGCCTCCGGGTCCGCGTTCGGGTCGGGCGGCGTGCTCACCTGGTGCTCGAGCACCTTCGGGTCCACATCGCCGGGATCCCAGACACCGGTGGTCTTCGAGATCCGGGTGATGCGCCGGATCGTGTGCCCCGTACGCGAGCGGTCTTCGATCTGGGCGACCTCGCCGCCGATCTCGGTGAACCACACGAGGCGCTCCGTATCACTCAGGTCGCCGCGGTTGTAGCGGGCAGCCCAGTGCACGCGCCACGTCTTGGTGCCGTCGTCCAGTTCGTCGCGGATGGGCCCCTCGGTGCGGGCGTAGTTGCTGAAGAACAGGTGCGCCGGAGCGCGGAAGAAGTGTCGCGGCACCAGCCAGCGCGACACGACCTGCGGCGTGCGGGCACCACCCGCATCGACCTGCGCGATGAGGAACATCTCCGCCTCGGTCGGGTGCGGAGCGATGTAGTTCGTGTAGACGCACGAGAGGGACTTGATCTGCCAGGTGCCGTGGGTGGGTCCTGCGCGCAGG
>JAHEIK010000121.1:8977-9370 GCA_024639415.1 Planctomycetota bacterium | reverse complement strand
CCGAGATGCAGCGCCGCCAATGCGGCCGCGACCTGGTGGGCGCCTCGGGCGTAAGAAGTGATTCGGCGGCGCGCCGCATGGGCGCTGCACAACAGGGCAGCCGAGGTCACCTCTGATTCACCACATGCTGCAGCTAGGGGTGCGAGTTCCCATGCTGCTCGCGCGGTCTCTGCCGGCAGGTCTGCCTGCTGTCCGACAAGAATGACGCGTTGCAGCGTGGCGATGGCCAGCCTAGTGTTGAGTTGCTGGTCGTACACCTGGGCAAGGAACCGCAGGGATCGTGCAAGGACGACAGCCTGCGCGTAGCGCTGGGAAGTGGAAGCCGCTGCCTGGAAGAGCGACGCGCTCTTTACAAGGTTCCCAGACTGCTGCTCTAGGCGCCCCAGGTTCAGG
>JAHEIK010000121.1:8407-8967 GCA_024639415.1 Planctomycetota bacterium | reverse complement strand
GTGCACTTCGATGTCCCCTCCACGTCCCCGAGAAGTCGCCGAATTCTAAGCGCCCGAGCAAAGCTCAGCTTGGAGGCTTCCGTTCGGCCCATCTGCTGGTAGATGATCCCGAGGTTGTTGAGTACCTGAGCCCGGAGATTCGGGCTGTTGGCCTTTCTGGCCACACGGCTAGCGCCTCTTAGCAGCCACGCGGCCCTCGCGTAGGCGCCTCGCAGGAACGCAGCCTGTGCTTCGGCCATGACGAGGCGACAGGTCAGCTCAGGGTGACAGTCTCGCGCACGGCGAACTGATCGCAGGGCTCGCCGCGCACGTCCTGCAGCAAGAGATGCGCTCTCGACTTGGTGGACGTCGAAGAGCAGCCAGCTGCGAAGCGTCTGCAGCTTCGCGCGTACCGCCGGGTCAGTGAGCGATTCCAAGTCCTGCCGATCAAGTAGCGACAGTGCATCCTGATGTGCGCGGCCACGCTCAAGGGCGGAGCAGACCAAGAACACAGCCTGCGACTCCTCCGGCGCAGTTCCCAGTTCAGGCGCTAGAGTGCGCGCAAGATCGAGGCTGTGTGC
>JAHEIK010000121.1:0-8397 GCA_024639415.1 Planctomycetota bacterium | reverse complement strand
TGCACAGTCGTGCGGCGAGACTGTCGACGCGACGGCGTGATCTAGCAGCCTCAAGGCAGTTTCGTAGTTCCTTGTCGCCCACAGGGTCTCGCAGACAGTGAAGCAGATGTCCGGGCAGACGTTCGTCGTCTGGCCAAGAGACGCAGCCAAGACCTTCGCGGTCTCTGAGGCGTCGGAAGTCAGCTCAAGTAGCTGAGCCGCCTGAGTCCGGGTCGGCTCCATGCACAGGCTGTCTGGGGACTCGTCAGCGCCTGCCCTCATCAGACGCTGCGCTGAGGCTTTCTGCGCGGAGGAGAGTGACTCTCTGTGTCGGTGAAGTGAGTTGATCGCGGCTGCGTAGTCGCCCAGCAGGCTGTGCAACTCCGCCCGATCCAGCGCGGTCTCGGGGCTGTCCTCTGTGTTGAGGGCCTCGAGGAGTTTACCCGCCAGATCGCGGCGTACGTCGAGCGGGACCCGGGCGAGGACCGCCTTGCGGATGGCAAGGTTGGTCGTCGTGAAGTGCGTGTTGGAGCCACGCGCCAGCGTGCGCAGGAGCGTCGTCGCCGGCAGCGGCGAGACTTCGTGGCGCGCCCACAGATGCCGAACGATGGACTCGTCGAGCGGAGCCTCGACCAGGCTCAAGTAGGTCAAGAGGCGTAGCAGACTCTCGTCTGCCTCGCGCAGTGCGTTCGCATGGACAGGGCTCACGCCGCGTTCGATGTCGTACGCGTCGAGCGTGTCCACATTCCAGTTGTAGCGACCGGACTCGTAGCAGAGGTCGCCGCGCCGGCAGCCTTCGGCAAGCAGCGTGACCAGTACCGCCGGTAGACCCTCGGACACATCCGCGATGCGTGCGAGATCCGGTGCCGAGGGCTCGAGCCCCGTGAATCGCTCGGCGCAGATTCCCGCGATCTCAGCGACGGTCAGCGCCGGCAGGTGTGCGATGGGGCGTTCCGGTTCGCGGGCGTCCGGAACCAGCAGTGTTTCGGGCGACGTGCTGCCGATGTCGATCAGCAACAAGACCGGCGGAGCCGAACCGGCACCACCGCCCTCGCGACGTGCCAGCAGATGGCGCGACAGTACGCGTACCGCTTCCTGGGCTCGCGTCGGCAAGTCCGGGAAGTCCTCGACGACCAAGACGAAGGGGGTGCGCTTCGATGTCGTTTCGACACCGCGCACAAACTGCTCGACGGCACGAGTCAGCGCGTGCGCGCGTTCTTCTCGTCCAAGCCCCTTCCGCGAGCCGAGATCCAGGCGGATCTCACGATAGGCGTCATCGGGGCCAAGCCCGAGGGCGGCCATCCCGTCGACGAGGTGACGCAGGGGGCCGCGGCGGTCGCCTGTCGTCTCGCGTCCCGACATGAGCAGGGCGGGGACGTTCGCGTCGCGCGCACGGTCGAAGCACTCGTCGGCAATGCGTGTGCAACCGCTTCCGGGTGCTCCGCCGAGGAGTAGGACCGGATCCGCGAGCGAGCGCGCGCGTGCACGTGCGAGTGTGCCCGTGCCGGCCGCAAGGCGCTCGACGATCACGCCCAAGCCGGCGTCGAACCGTTCGATGACGTCGCGCCGGCCGACGAGGGCGCCACCCTCTGCCGCTGCGATGCCCTCGGCATGCAGGAACACGGGCACCTCGTGGGGCAGGGCGTCGTCGAGTCGCGCCAGCAGGGCAAGCGCGTCGTGAGGCCTCGCGTTCGGATCGCGCTCCAGCAGATCGGCGATCAGGTCATCCAACTCGGCCGGGATGTCGGTGCGGAAGGCACTCGCGCGCGGAGCATCCTGGCGTCGGCGCTTTCCGAGGACCTCACCGGCGCCGCCCTGGAACGGCTCTCGTCCCGTGGCCATGCGGAAGGCGACGAGGCCCAGGGAGTAGAGGTCGGCACGCTGATCGTGTCCGCCTTCCTCCGTGACCTCGGGCGCCATGTAGAGGGGGGTGCCGCGTGCGACGCCGCGCACCGGGCCCAGGTTGGCAAGGCCACCGTCGGTCAGGACGAAGTGCGGCTCGCCGCCGTCGTCGCTGAGCATCACGTTCCCCGGTGTGACGTCGTAGTGGATCAACCCCAGGCGATGCAGCGCACCGAGCACACGCGCGCCGTCTTCGAGGAGGCGCCAGACGAGATCAAGCGGCTGAGGTTCGGTGATGCGGTCGAGGCTCCTGCCGCGCACGTAGTCGACAGCCTGGAACCACGCATCGGAGCCACGGGCTCCCTGATCGAAGACCGCGGCCCAGTGCGGATGTCGGAAGCGCCGGAGCAGATCGTCGGCCGAGTCCTGCGGCGCGCCGCCGATGAGACCCTCGACCAGCTTGAGCGCGACGTGGCCGCCGCCGCGGCCGAGGTCCTCGGCCAGGTAGACGCGGCCGTGCGCACCGGAACCCAGGATCCGGCGCATGCGGTAGCGCCCGGCGATGATCCGTCCCAGATTCGCGTCCGTCGACATGATTGGCCCACAACCCGCCGCCCTGCACGCAGGGCGGTTCCGGGGGACCTATCGACCGGACGCTCCGAGCTTCTGTAGGTCGCCGGCCGCCAAGGGCACGTCGCCTGAATCCGGCGCGTGGGCCTCCACCCAGGCTTTGGTTTCGGCGACGGCGCGCATCACCTCATCCGAGAACGCCTGCTCGGTTCGCCGTTCGTTCGTGTCGGCGTTGCCGTGCCAGCGCAACGGCCTACCGAACGCGACACGAACGCGTGCTTTGCCAGGACGCGTGCGGCCCTTGCCCCACGCGTGGCGGGCGCCGGCGATGCCGACGGGGATCACGGGCACGCGCGTCAAGCGTGCGAGGCGGCCGACGCCGCGCTGCGCACGGTTCAGCGTGCCGTCTTCCGTCAGGCGTCCCTCGGGGAAGACGACGATCGCGTGTCCCTTGCGCACGAGCGCCATGGCGCGTCGGAGGCCCTTGTGGGCCCGGCGGCCGCGTCCGATCGCCACGGCACCGACGAGCTTGAAGAACCAGGCGCCCCACTTCACGCGATAGAAGTCCTCCGTCATCACGAAGATGAGCCGCCTGCGGACGCAGAGCTGGACGAAGGCCGGGTCCAGGTAGCTGGCGTGGTTCGGGCAGAGCACGACGCCACCTTGCGGCACATGCGCACGGCGACCGACGCGCCGGACGCGCCACACGGGCCCGAACACGAGCGCCACCGCGATCTTGAGGCACTGGTAGCCGAACTCGAAGGCGGGCTTCCAGATGCGCCGGGC
This sequence comes from Planctomycetota bacterium, assembly GCA_024639415.1. Taxonomy (GTDB): domain Bacteria; phylum Planctomycetota; class PLA2; order PLA2; family JAEUHO01; genus JAHEIK01. The sequence goes on along the minus strand of JAHEIK010000121.1, from coordinate 5,220 downwards.
GACCGGATGCTGGTTGAGCCAGGCGGTGGCGGTCATGGGGATCCGGCGCGAGCTCGGCGGCCGACCGCCTACTTGTCCTCGCTGACCTTGCAGGCTTCGTCGCGCTTGGCGAGGAAGCGCTTCACCTCGTTGGTGAGCAGGCGGCGTGCCTCCCCGCGCGGTAGCAGCTTGTGTGCTGCGAAGAAGTACTTGGCGGCGCGCTTGGCCAGATCGCAGTCCTTCTCGCCCGTGAGCGTGAAGTGCGTGGCCCAGACGCGGGCGGCGCCGACGGTGGCGGGGTACAGGTCGTCTCCAGCGCTCTCGACGTAGAACTTCGCGACACGCACGTAATCCAGCGCCGCCTCGGTCAGCGCGCCGGTCACGCGCTCCAGCTGGTCTTCCTTCACGTTGCCGCCGGCCAGTTCCTTCTTGATGGCGGCGTAGCGCACGTCACCGCGCCCCGTGTAGGCCTGCGCGAGCAGGCCCTGGTCCTCGAGGCTCGTCTCGTCGTTGATGACGGTGTTGAAGTGCGGCAGCGCCTCGGAGAAGTCGCCTTCGTAGACGTGGCACTTGCCCTGGCCCACTTGGGCCTTGAGCAGCTGGATGCCGGCGATCTTCTGTGCGCTACGCGAGTTGATCTCGCGGACGATGCGCTCGTACTCGGCGCGCGCGGCAGCGTACTTCTTCTTGTCCTTGCCCGCGGCCTTGAACTTGAACAGGTAGATCGTCGCGAGCTTCGCTTCGAAGTAGTCGCGGGCGTTCATGCCGGGTGCGGCTACGACCTTGCCCAGTTCGGCTTCCGCGCCCCGGCGGTCGCGGCGGTTGATCAGGATGCGTGCGCGCATGTCCTGGACCTTGGCGAAGTAGTAGGTCTTGGGGAAGGCGTCGAGCAGCTCCTGGGCGGCATCGAAGGTCTTGGCTGCGTTGTTCGTGCGTGCGAGGCACCAGACGCGCCAGTAGAGCGCGATTTCCTTGCTCGCGCCCTTCAGGTTCTCCGCGGCTTCGGCGAAGTTCGCGGCGGCCTCGGCCCAGTAGCCGGACTGCGCCTGGCGCTCGCCGTTCTTGTAGCTGAGGCTCTCGTAGGCGGCGGTCGCGAAGATGTCCGTCACATCGGACGCGCTGAACTTCTTGCCCCCCAGCGTCACGCTGTCGTAGGCGAGGTCCAGGTTGTTGCGGCCGCTCCGCTTGAGCACCTCGTCGGAAGGCGCGTCGGCGCCTTCCATGTCCTTCTGGATCTTCTGAGGCCACCATTGGCCGTCACGCGTCCTGATGATGTCCGCGTGCGCAGCAGCGGTGGCGTTGAGAAGCAGAAAGGCCGCAATGGCGGCCCCAAAGAATCGCTGGATCATGTGGATGTGGCCCCTCGTCATGGGTCTGACGGGTCGTGGTTCACAGGCCTAGAAATGCAGCCTACCGGGGTGTCCGGGAGGGGTCAACCCGGCCCGTGGGAGGGCCACGGACCCGTGGAATGGCCCGCTAGAGGCGGCCGAGGTGGTGCAGGGCGAGAAGATCCATGGTCAGGGCCACGCCGAAGTGCAGGGCCCAGCCGTACAGAATCGTCCCCGTGCGCCAACTCAAGGCCCCCAGGAGCAGTCCGGCTCCGATGGCGCCCATCGCCTCGGGCATCGGCTTGTAGTAGTGGATCATGCAATAGGGCGCCAGGGCCACGAGCACGGAAGCCCAGCCGATGTAGCGCTTCAGGCCGAGGACCATGAAGCCGCGGAAGAAGAACTCGACCGCGAAGAACTGGCTGCAATAGATGATCTCGAACAGGAGGAAGTCCGCGCCCAGGGGCTTGCCGCCGGCGGGCTTGTAGAACGGATACGTCTGCTTGAACGCGGGGTCCCGGGACACCAGGTAGATCACGGGTAGGAACAGCAGGTACAGCAGCAAGTACGTTGGTGCGTCCTTGCGCGTGCCTTTCAGCTTGAGACCCAGGTCACGCGGCGACTTCTTCGCGAAGAGCCATGCCACGAGCATCGGCAGGACGACCAGGAACGCGAGGCAGCAGATGCCCCACCACAGGTAGTGGCGCACCGGCTTGGGTCCGGGCAGCGGGAGATTGGCTACGACCTCCGCCAGCGGGGCGGGCGTCGGTCGCATCTCCCCGTAGGCCTGCATGGGCCGGCGCGCGCGCTGCTCGGGGTAGTGCCACGGCATGCCGTAGTAGTCGAGCAGCGTCATCGCGATGGGCACCATCACGAGGATGGCGAGCACGCCCCGGTCGAACGCGAGGACGTCGCGGATGAGTCCGCGGATTCCGCCGGCGTGTTCCTCGTCCGCGACCGGGCGCTCCCCGTCACCCTGCGGCATGTCCGGCGTCGGCGTGCTCATTCCTCGCCTTGCGCCTCCGCGGGCTCGGTCGGCGGCGGCGCATCCGTCGAAACGCGCCCGGTGACCGCCCGCATCTCCTGCGCGGAGATCCGCTTCGTGCGCAGGCCTGCGAGGTGGCCGTGCCGCCAGGCGATCAACTCCGCGACGATGGCGACGGCGATCTCGCCGTGCACTCCACCGCCCAGATCGATGCCGATGGGGGCGTGCAGGCGACCCAGGTCAAGGCCCTCGAGCCGACCGCTGCTCGCCAGGCGCCGCAGGATGTTGCGCACCTTCACCCGTGAGCCGATGAGCCCCACGTAGCCCGCCTGCGTGTGCAAGGCGTAGTCGGTGCACTCCAGGTCGTAGGCGTGTCCGCGCGTGACGACGACGCACGCCGCCGACGGCGGGACCGTGAGCTTCTCGAAGCATGCAGCGAACGTCTCTTCCGCGATCACCCTTTGTGCGGAAGGGAAGCGCTCCGCGTTCGCGAAGCTGACCCGGTCGTCGACGACCGTGACGCGGAAGCCCGCGCGCACGGCGATCTCGGCCAAGTCCTTGCTGATGTGCCCGGCTCCGAACAGGACGAGCTGCGGCGTCGTGAGAGGCTCGATGAACACCTCCAGCTCGCCGCCGCACATGAGCCCCGTCTGCCCCGTGGCATTCTCCGTGAGGCGGAAGGTCAGGCGCTGCGGTCGGTCGGACTCGATCACGTCGAGTGCCGCGTCCACGACATCCGCCTCGACGCAGCCGCCGCCGACGGTACCGAGGATCTCGCCGGAGGCCTTCACCAGGAGGCGCATCGTCTCCTGGCCAGGCGTGCTCCCACGCGTGCCGATCACCGTGGCCAAGGCCGCCGGCTCGCCGACAGCACGCAGACGGGCGATCTCCTCGAAGAGGTCGGGCGCTCCGGCGGGGGGCGTAGGTACGTCAGGCATCACGTAGGTGTGCGGGAGTCTCCGGCGGCCGCGAATCGTAGCACCCGCTTTCCTGCGCGCGGTGCGCCTATCAAGGCCCCTCCGAGGTTCGTATTCTCGTTGCCATGCGTACCCGAACAACAGCCCTGTCTACGCTACTCCTTGGACTCGTCGCGTTCGGCGGCTCGCTCGCAGCGCCTCCGCCTGAGGCCTCGGCCAACGGTGAGATCGCCAAGCGACGCAACCGGATCGTCCAAGTCGTCGAGAAGCGCCGCTCCGCGATCGTATCCATCCGGACGAACCGCATCGTCAAGCGGACCTGGTACGACATCTGGACCCACAGCCGGCAGGAGAAGCTCTACGAGCGCGACGGCGGCCTGGGCTCGGGCGCGATCTTCCACCCGGACGGCTACGTCATCACGAACGCGCACGTCATCTCGCGGGCGAGCAACATCTTCGTGGGCATCCCGAAGCCCGGCGAGAGCGGAGACTCCGTCGAACGCAAGGCGCTTCCGATGGCCATCGACATCGAGCACGACCTTGCCATCCTGCGTCTGCTGCCGGATCCCGAGAAGCCCCAGGCGAAGTACCCGTACATCACGCTGGGCCGCTCGAACGACCTGATGGTCGGCGAGACCATCATTGCCATGGGCCATCCGTTCCGGCTCGGCTTCACGGTCACGACCGGCATCGTCAGCGGCTTGAACCGCGCGCTGGAGTTGGGCGGGCGCAAGTTCGACGACTTCATGCAAGTCGATGCCGCGATCAACCCCGGCAACTCGGGCGGTCCGCTCTTCGACGTGACCGGCCGCTGGATCGGCGTGAACACCGCAATCTACAACCGTGCCTTCGGCGCGGAGGGGATCGGCTTCGCGATCCCCGCCGATCGCGTGCGCTCCCTCATTGCCAAGGCGTTCAAGCGTCGTGTCGTGAGTGGCGACTGGCTCGGCGTGGAGTTCACCATGGGCAAGGGCGGGGTCGCCGAGGTGCAGCACGTCTATCCGAAGGGGCCCGCAGCAGAGTCCGGCTTGCGTTCGGGGGACGTGGTCGTGGGCATGAACGAAGGGCCGACGGCCACGCTCTACGATCTGCGCATGGCGCTGGTGTCGCGCTCGAGCAGCGGCCCCATCTCGCTGCTGGTGCGTCGGGACGGGCGCTTGCTGCGGGGCGGTCCGCTGCGCGTGCCTCTGCAGCCTCTGCCCACCAACCGCTTGAGTGCGCGCCATCTCGGCTTCACGGCCAAGGACACCGGCGACTCGGGTGGCGTGCTGGTCGAGACCGTCCGACCGGGGAGTCCGGCCGAACGCATGAAGCTCAAGCCCGAGGACCGCATCTACGGACTCGGCGAGTGGAAGATCCGCAATACAGAGGATCTCCTGATGTTCCTGCAGTTCGTGGAGAAGGGCGACCTCGTCGACGTGAAGATCGAGCGCCGCACGCGACGCGGACCGGTCAAGTACGCAGGCAGCATGAAGGCTGAGTGAGCGCCGCGTTGCGGCGTCCACTCCCCGTGCCCGTGTCTTTGCCTGCCTGCGCGAATCGCCAAGCAGACTGAGCCCTTCGACTCGCCAGGCTGGTTCAGGGCTACGGCTTCATCACCACGCGCTTCACGCCCAGGATGTCGGCCACCTTCTCGTCGATGCGGTTGATGCCCAGCACGTGCTGGATGACGATGGGATGCTTCTCGCGAGGCGTGGTCAGGATCATGCGGCCCGCGCCACAGAGGATGCGCTCGAGGACGTCCGGGACCTCCTTGAACCAGCGCAGGTCTTCGGTGCTGTAGCGGCGGATGTCGGCGAACACGCCGCGACGGTGGATGACCTCGTTGTGGCGGAACTCCCAGTAGTCGAAGCGGGTCTTCACGAACATGATCACGTAGATGATCGTGAAGATGCCGAACATCGTGTAGTAGAAGTTCGAGGTCATGTGGAGCTTGAGGCTGCCGAAGAAGTCACCAATGAACGGCAGGAAGTCGAAGTGGAGCCCTGCGAAGACGAACAGGCCGAGCAGC
>JAHEIK010000002.1 GCA_024639415.1 Planctomycetota bacterium | reverse complement strand
CGTGCGGCACGTGACCGGCCTGGACGACATGCTCTTCGCTACGACGCCGGACGGTGAGCTGAAGGCGGTGGAGCGGGCTCAGCCCGACCGGACGCTCTGGAGCGCCCCGCTGGGCGGACGTGCGGACTGCCAGCCTCTGGCGATCGGCAATGCGGTCTACGCACTCGTGGACGGCCGACTCGTCGCCGTAGAGCGTTGAGATCGCCCGGAGAGTGCTTCACTTCCGGTGGGGAGCAGGCCGATAGGCGATTGAACGAATAGGCCTCTACGAAGGGACAGTGGAGATCTCGTGGGACGGTTCTCGGACATGTTTGGCAGCCGCTCTGTGACGGCACTCGTCGAGCGCTCACGGCGCAAGCTCGCCACGGGCAAACTCGACGACGCAGCACGTCTCGTAGAGAGCGGTCTTGAACGCTATCCGGCCAGCTCCGGGCTGCTGGACCTGCGCCTGAGCATCCGCCGCGCGCGCGCCCACAAGGCGATGCGCCGGCTGGAGCAGCGCATTGAGCTCAATGGCGATCCGATCGCCTTCGAGGAGTTGATTCGTCTCTACCAGGAGCTGCAGCTGCCCGAGGAGGCCCGCCGCACGGCTGAGACCTTCGTCGAGGAGCACCCGCAGCGCGACGCGCCGCACCTCATCCTGGGCGAGATGCTCATGGAGGTCTTCCTCGACGACCTCCAAGCACGTCACGGCCATCGCGCACACGAGCACCTGCTCCAGTCCGCGAATCTCAACGGCCTGGCGGTGCGCCCGCGACTGCTGCTGGCCGAGTTCTACTTCTGCATCGACGCGAAGCGTTCGCTCGCGATGATGCACGAATCCCTCGAGCGCATGGCGACCGACACCGGTGCCCTCGAAGGCGCCTTCGCCGTCATGGCGCAGGTCGCCGACAGCAGCGCGGACGAGCGCTTGGACGGCCTGCTCGAGCGCATCGAGGTCGAAGGCCGGCTGCGGCGCGATCCGTCGGACTGGCCGCTCAGCAACCGTCACGGGTGTGCATCCGAGGTGCGCGAGGACGCCGCGGACGGCGTCGTGCGCACGCTGATCGACAAGGGCACGCTCGACGAGATCGTCCTGCTGCGTCGGGACGGCAGCGTCGTCACGCACGCGAGCCCGCTAGGCATCCGCGGCGAGACGACGGGCGAGGCGCCCGAAGCCGACGCCGAGGAATACGACCCTGAAGCCGGCACCCTGCTCGGCGCCGCGATCTCGCGGCCCGAACCGGAGGGCGGCTTCGTAGACGTCGTGCGCACCGTCAGCGGGAAGGTCTTCCCGCAGGCGCGTGAGTTCGACATGGGCAAGCTGAGCCGCTGCACGATCCGCAGCAAGCAAGGCAACGTCGTCGTCGGCAAGGTCGGCAACGTCGTCGTCGGAGCCCGCGGCGCGGCCTCCGGTGAGCCCGATCGCATGTGGGAGCGCGTGGCGCAGGCTTTGGAGTCCGTCACGGGGAGGTCCACGTCGTGAAGGACATCCTGCATCAACTCAACGAGACGATCAGCGCCCGAGGCTCCCTCGTGGTCGCGCGCGACGGCATGCTCGTCGCCGCGGACGTGATGGACGGCGTCGACGTCGAGCGACTCAGCGCCCTCGGTGCGGCGCTGGTCACGGAGGTCGGAGCTAGCCTGAAGAGCGCCGGCCTCACGGAGTTCAGTCACGTGGAGGTAGCGGCCGAGCACGGCAAGATCCTGCTCGCCGAGGCCGGCCCCACGTACCTCATGGTGCTCGTCGGAGCGCGGCTCGAGATCGGGCCCGGCAGCATCGAGATCCAGAGTGCGGCGAACCGACTGGCACGCGCCGCCAACTTCGCGCCGACCGAGTAGCAAACGAAGACACGGAGCACGACGAGATGGTTCAGATCAACTTCGCCCAGAAGGAGATCCAGTGCAAGATCGTCTACTACGGACCTGGCATGTCCGGCAAGACGACGAACCTGGAGCTGATCCACGCCAAGGCCCCCGACGGTCATCGCGGTGAACTGACATCGATCGCGACGACTGGTGAGCGGACGCTGTACTTCGACTACATGCCCCTTGACCTCGGTCAGATCGCAGGCATCAGCACGAAGTTCCAGCTCTACACGGTGCCCGGCCAGATCTACTACAAGTCGACCCGTCGCCTTGTCCTGCAGGGTGTGGACGGCATCGTCTTCGTCGCCGACTCCAGCGCAGACAAGATGCGCGAGAACAAGGAGTCGCTCGCCGACCTCGAGGACAACCTCAAGGAGATCGGCAAGACGGTGAAGGACCTGCCGATCGTCATCCAGTACAACAAGCGCGACCTGCCGGATGCGATGCCGATCGAGGAACTGCAGCGCGAGTTGAATCCGCACGGGTTCCCGATGACTGAAGCGACGGCGACGCTCGGGGACGGCGTCTTCCCGACGCTCAAGCACCTCGCCAGCCTGGTCCTGGAATCGGTCAACAAGGGTGGACTCGCCACGGCACGCGCACGCACGAAGCGCCGCCCGGCACGGGCCCGACAGCCCGTCGCCGCGGCAGCCGCGGCCACCGAGGCTCCGGCCACGGCCGTCCCCGCGACACCGTCCGGCGGAGGCGAGTCGCCCCCGGCTCAGCCGCCCGCGGACACACCGCCTCCCGCCAAGAGCGCCGCGCCTCCTGCTGCTGCGCCCGCCGCGGAAGCGGGGGACACAGCCAGGCACAGCCCGCGTGCGTTGGAGGACCGTGTCGTCACGGTCAAGGACCTCAACGCGGGACAACACAACAAACTTCTGATGGTCGTCGGGTTGGGTGCGTTGATCGCCGCCCTCGGCTACTTCGTGGCGACGCAGTTCTAGGCGTCGGAAGCCGAACCACCAAGAAGGGAAGAAACGCGATGACTAGCCGCACTGACAAGGAACTCCGCGACGCCGCACTCGTCTTCTACGAGGACGACGTCGAGGCTCTCGAGTCCATCCTGGATGCCTTCCTGAAGAAGAGCGCTGCCCGCTGTGCACTGCTCGTCGACAAGGACGGGCACATGATCACCTCGCGTGGCGAGACGGCGAACGTCGACCTCGACACGATCAGCGCACTCGTGGCCGGCTCGTTTGCCGCCACGAAGCAGCTCGCTCACCAGTTCGGCGAGCAGGAGTTCACCGCGCTGTTCCACCAGGGACGCGGGCGCAACATCCAGCTCTCGCTGGTTGCCGAGCGCGCGCTTCTCACCGCGCTCTTCGACGACGACACGACGGTCGGCATGGTGCGTCTCTACGCCACCGAAGCCGCCAAGCGCCTGGGCGACGTGTTCCGCAAGAAGCTGGAAGAGGCGCGCAACGCGCCGGCTGAGGACACCGCGAATGCGGGCCAAGCAGAGGCGGGCTTCCTGGGCGAGAGTGCCGGAGCCTTGGACGACATCTTCGGGAACGAGTAGCGCGTAGCGCTACTCGTTCAAGACGCAGAGAGAGCAAAGACGCAAAGATCGGAGGCAAGCCGCCGCCGGTCGGAGCACGCCAGGGCAGAGGCCGGCCGCCCCACCCGCGGGGCTAGAGGCTGGCCGCCCGTGAGCGGAGCCTGATTCACGCAAGGGCCGGAGGCCGGCGAGAGCCGCCCTCGGCCTTTGCCTCGTTTTGCGTAGTACCCTCCCCCCGTGGAGGTCGTGCTCATCCTCGCCGGTGCGCTGCTCGTCGTCGTGGGCGTCGTGGGCTGCATCCTGCCGGTGCTGCCCGGGCCGCCGCTCAGCGTCGTCGGCCTCCTCCTGCTGTGGTGGGCGCGCGCGTGGCAGGCGGACAGCTTCGGCGTCCTCGAGGTGGTCGTGCTCGGCGTCCTCGCCATCGGGGTGACGATCCTGGACTTGGTACTGCCGGTCTGGGGTGCCAAGCGCTACGGGGCGTCGAAGGCGGGCCTCTGGGGCTCGGTCCTCGGCATGCTCGCGGGCATGGTCTTCTTCCCGCCCTTCGGCATGCTGGCGGGTGCGTTCGTCGGCGCTCTCGCCGGTGAGTTCCTCGTAGGCAAGCGCGAGCGCGAGGCGGCGAAGGCGGCGTGGGGCGTGTTCGTCGGGACCATGGCGGGTGTCGGCCTCAAGCTGGCCGTGGCGATCGCCATCGCCGTGCTCTACGTGATCGAGCTCTGGCCCTGAAGCGCGGCGGCGAGCGCGTTCTGCGCCAGCCGCAGTACGTGGCGCTTCGAGCGTGCGACGCCGCCGAGCTCGGCATCGAGCTGCTCACGCGAGACGGCAGCCGCGACGGCCGGCCGCCCCGGCAACAGCGTGACCAGCGCACTCCCGACCGCGATGGCGCCGGAGCAGCCGCGTACACGAAAGCGCGCTGCGAGGATGCGGCCTGCCTCGATCTCGAGGTCGAGGGACAGCTCGTCGCCGCAGGCCGCATCGCTCACGGTGGCGCCGTGGGTCGCCCCAGGCAGGCTGCCCTGGCCGTGGGGCTCGCGAAAGTGGCGGAGGTAGGCGTCGCTGTGCACGGTGCAATCCTAGTGTGGGTGCATTGCCGAAGGGCAGGGGTCGCCGTAGGATCCGGGCAATGGCGAAGCTCACCGTCTTGAAAGGCCCGGCCGACGCGGAGGTCTACCCCGTCGGGGACGGCGTCACGCTCGGACGCGGCCCCCACAACTCGATCCCGATGGCCCAGAACCGCGGCTGCTCCCGCGACCACGCCAAGCTCTGGCGCATCGGTCCGGGCAAGTACGCGGTGGCGGACCTGGGCTCCACCAACGGAACGCTGGTCAATGACGAGAAGACCAGCCGCACCGACCTCGAAGACGGCGACCACGTACAGATCGGCCAGGTGGTCTTCAGCTTCGAGCTCGACCTCGACGAGAAGCCCAAGCCGAAGGTGAAGCCGCGCGAGGACAAGCGCGATGACTTCGCCGCGATCCTGCGTGGCGACAAGCAGCGCGCAGAGAAGCCGGTTGCGACCGAGCTGGAGGGCAACGCGGCCATCCAGATGAAGCAGCGCATCCTCCAGTACAACAAGAAGAAGAACACCGGCAGCCAACTCGGCTGGGATCTCTCGCAGACCGGCGGTGGACTGCGCTGGGTGTTCATCTTGCTCGCCCTGGCGGCGGCAGGCGGCCTCTTCTACGTCGTGATGAACATGGCCAAGGGCGGCGGCGGGTAGGTCGCGCGCCGTCGGTGGCAGCCGCCGAATCACCCCCCAATGGGGTCTGACCCACTTCACCGGGATTCGCCGACGAATCACCCCCCAAGGGGGTCTGACCCACTTCACCGGGATTCGCCGACGTGGACCCCGGGGATCAGGACCCCGAACGCGCGATCGCGTCTGCGATGACGCGGGCTGCGTCCTCCCACGTCCAGGGCGGCGGCGCGCTGACGTCGGGAGGCGGACCACGCAGCGCTTCCACGGCAGCGGGCCAATGCCAGACGTCGCCAGTCTGCAGCGGGAGCGGCACGAGCACGATCCCCTGGGCTCCCGCCGCGACCAGATCGCGATGCGCAGGGATGTCCGTCGCGATCACGGGCGTGCCGCAGGCGAGCGCTTCGCTCACCGGCATCCCGTAGCCCTCGAGCAGCGATGGCGCCAGCGCCCATTGGGCGCGTGCGTAGCGCCGGGCAAGCGCTGCGTCGTCACAGCCGTCGTCCACGACGTCGATCTCGAGGCCGGCCTCCCGTGCGGCCGATACCGCCGCGCCGCGCGCCTTGCGCGGCTCGTCGCGCGCCACGACGATGGCGCCTGAGCGCTCCCCGCCCGGGACGCTCTGGAACGACGCATCCACGGCATTGGGGGCCACGTGCACGCGGGCATCGTCGAGGCGATAGCGCTGCCGCGCCTCGGCGCCCACGGACGCAGAGACGCCAAGCACACCCGCCGCACGCCGCAGCGCACGACCGTAGCACCACCGCCCGTACAGCGCGCGCGTCCAGCCACCGAAGCCGTGCAGGAAGCGCAGATCGTGGACGGTGACCAGGTTCTGCACGCGCTCGGGCACCACGACGGGCCCATGGTCCGTCAGCAGGTGCGTGAAGGCGGCGACACGGTGGCGCCGGGTCAGGTCACGGCCGCGACGCCACCAGCGCCGCGCGCCGCCGCGGCACGACACATCGACCGTCGCGTGCACCAGGTTCCGGGCGCTGAGATCGCTTGGTGCGCCACAGCCGTCGTGCGCCCAGTGGACCTCGAACACGTCGTCCGGCAGCAAGGCCGGGAGACGCTTCAGGATCTCGACGGCGCGGCGCCTCGCGCCCGAGGGCTCGGGGCCGTGCGGCGTGCAGTCCACGACGATCATGCGCGTCATGCCGGCACCGTGCCGGCGTGTGCCGCCTCGACGAGAGCCTGGGCCACGCCTCCCGGCGGGAATGCCGCGGCGCGCACCTCGCCCTCTGCGAGCAGTGCGTCCCGCAAGCTCTCGTCGCCGAGCACCCGCCCGATGCCCTCCGCCAGGGCCTGCGGGTTTCCGGGCGGAACGTAGAGCGCTCCATCGCAAGCCACTTCGCGGACCGCCTCGACGTCGCCCGCGACGACGGGGATGCCTGCTGCGAGCGCCTCGAGCGGCGGATAGCCGAAGCCCTCGCTGCGCGACGGGTAGATGAGCAGGGACGCGCCGGCGACGAGCGCGTGCAGCGCTTCGTCATCCACGTCCGGGCGCGCTTCGACGCCTCCGACGAGCGGCAGCGCGGGCTCCCCCACCAGCACGAGGCGCAAGCCCTCCGGCACGAGCTTCCGGCGCCAGGCCGCGAGCGCCGTGTCGAGTCCCTTCTTGTGCGCCATGCGGCGACCCGCTCCGACGCCGACCATCACGGCGTACGGCGGCGTCGCAGGTGTGCGCCGAGCCGCGCGCCACGGCGTGGGGTCGAAGGGATTGGGGATGACGTGCAGGTCCGACGCGCCGGGATGCAGGCGCCGCACGTCGTGCGCCGTCGCTTCTGTCGGCACGACGAGCCCAACCCCGCGCCTCACGTTCTGGACCAGGGAGCGTCGATGCCGCCACGTGCGCAGGGCCCCCTCGCTGACGCCGCGCACGAACGGCAGTTCGTGGATCAGTGCGAGCACGCGCATCCCCAGGGACCTCGGGTGCGGTGCCGCGGACCATGGCGAGAAGAGGCACGCCGCACCCTCGCTCGCCAGCAGGGCCGGGAGCATCTGACGGAAGCGGCGCGGCCCCTCGGGGCACGGCGCGCGCAACACACGGACGCCCGCAGGCGCGTCGAGCGTCATCGTCTCGCCGGGCAGCAGCACGAGCAGCTCCTCGCGCTCGACCTCCGACCAGCCCGCGATCAAGCCCCTGACGACACGTGCGACGCTGCGCGGTCCGAACACCAGCGGGGAGCCGTCGACGGCGATCACGGCGCCACCGCCCGCTCGTAGACGGCGCGCGTCTTGGCCGCCGCACGCTCCCACGTGAACGGCGCGGCGCGCTCGAGGCCGCGGGCCTCCAGCGTGGCTCGTAGCGCGGCGTCCTCCACCAAGCGCAACAGACCGTGGGCGAGCGCCGCCTCGTCCGTGGGATCGACGGCCAGGGCCGCCTCTCCCGCCAGGTCGCTGCACGCCGTGTCCGCGCCGACCAACACCGCACGACCGCAGTGCATGGCCTCGAGCACCGGCAGGCCGAAGCCCTCGCCGAGCGAGGGGAAGGCCACGGCGAGCGCACCGCGGTAGAGCGCGCTGAGCCGGGCGCCATCGCAGCCGCCCTCGTGCAGGACGTGCTCACGCTGCGCCACCGCGCGCAGCACGTCGGCGCTCAGCCAGCCGGGCTCGCCCGCGAGCACGAGGCGCACGTCGTCGTGTGCAGCCCGCACCCTGTCGAAGGCCCTGACGAGGCGCTCGACGTTCTTGCGCGGCTGCAGCGTGCCCACGAACAGCACGTAGCGGCCGAGGCCCGCAGCGGGAGGGACCTCAGGCAGCGGCCGGCAGCCGTGCGGCACGACGTCCACCCGCTCGCCGTCCGCCGCGAAGTGGCGCACGACCTCCAGCCGGACGCGCTCGCACGGCACGATGACGCGCGCCGCTCGCTCCACGACCAACGCTGTGACGGCTCGCAGGCGCACGCGTTGCTCTGGGGTGTAGCACGCCGGCAGGTCCTCGAAGCACACGTCGTGCACGGTCGCGACGACGGGCGCCCGCGAGGTCTCGAGCGCGACGTAGTCCGTCCAGTGCATGACGTCGACGTCGCCGAGGACGCGATCGGCGCCCAGGCCGACCTTGGCCGCCAGGGACAGCGCCTGCGCCGGCACGCGGCGGCGATGCAGCGTGGCGTTCGCAGGCAGCGCAGGCACGGCGGCGGCTCCCGGTCCACGCAGACGGTGACCGTAGAGTTCGAGTGCGTCGTCTGGCCGGGTCGCTGCGAGCGCAGCCGTCAACTCGCGCACGTACACGGCGATTCCGCCGCGGACGTCGAGTGCGGGCCGATAGTCGATCCCGATGCGCAGGGTGGCTCTCCCGGCGCAAGCCTACCGGTACATGAAGGTGAACGTCGGCACACCGCGATCGAGCGCAAGTCCCTGGGTCAGCGCCTTGAAGAGCACCTTCGGGTTGCGCGCCACGGCGGTGGCTGCATCGAACGGCCGGTCGGCCGCCGCGACCTTGGACGCCGCAGCGGCGTACGTCTTGAGCGTGGAACCCGGATCGACGGTCAGGCCGCCCTCGGTAGGCGCGAGGCGGGCCAACAGCAAGACCGCTTCACGGCGCATCCGGAAGCGCGTCGTGTCCCGGCCGCGGTCCCAGCGGGCCTTGACGAGCAGCCAGGTCCGGTGCGCGACCTCGAGCTTCTCGCGTTCGGCCTTCGCCAGGCGGCGCAGATCCCGGGCGAGATAGTCGCGCAGGGCGCCCTGCTGGCCCGGCGAGAACTTCACGGTCTGGTTGCGACCGAGCGACGTGACGAACTGGACCATCTCGAGATACGCGTCGGCCGCGAGGCGCTTCACCTCGGGATCGCCGAGCCAGATCACCTCGTGGCGCTGCTCCAGCACCTGCAGCAGGATGCGGTGCACCGGATGCTTCGGATCCTTGCGGACGCGCTCGTCCACCGCACGCCGGAAGCTGCGTAGGCAGCCGCGCACCCCGGACGTGTTCCCGCAGCGCGCGCAGCAGCGCAGGTTGACGATCGGATCCGTGAGATCGAACAGAGCCTCACGCCAGGCCAAGTCGCCGTCGACGTAGGCCGTCTCCATGGCGTCGCGCAGCGCCTGCTCGCTTGCGGCGGGCAAGGCCACGTCGAAGGCCGCCTCGAAGAGGTCGACGAAGGCGTGTAGGTGCCCGCGGGAGAGCTGCGGCGGGCCCTTGGCCAGGGCGTCGCTGGGAGCGCCCTCGCGAAAGCGCGGGTCGTACATCCGCGTGCTGTCATCGCCGACGGCGAGTCCGGCTCCCGCGGCGAGGAGGAAGGCCGTAAGGAGCGGGAGGGACCTACGCAACATCCCGAGCATTGAAGCACACATGCGCCCGCTCCTCAGCGCGAAACGTGCCCGGGTCCCGGGCTGCTGCGCTCCCGAGCCTCATTCGCACGGCGCGGCAGCGGCACGAGTCCGCCCCGGCCACGGTACGCCGTACCATGTGCCACCCCGATCCGAGGAGGTCCAGCATGACGACGGCAGAGCCGCTCCCCCAGCGCCGAGACTTCAGCGTGGGCTACGAAGGTCCTGTTCGCGCCCCCACGGGCACCGAGATCAAGGCCGCCAACTGGCTCCTCGAAGCGCCCCGGCGCATGCTGCTCAACAACCTCGACCCGGACGTCGCCGAGGCGCCCGAAGATCTAGTGGTGTACGGCGGGACGGGTCGCGCCGCCCGCTCGTGGGAAGCCCTGCGGGCCATCCTGCGCACGCTCGAGACCATGGCGCCCGACGAGACGCTGCTTGTGCAGAGCGGCAAGCCCGTTGCCGTCTTCAAGACACACGAGGACGCGCCGCGCGTCCTGCTCGCCAACAGCCACCTGGTCCCCCACTGGGCGACGCGCGACGAGCACGCGCGCCTGGAGGGCCTCGGCTTGACCATGTACGGCCAGATGACCGCGGGCTCGTGGATCTACATCGGCTCGCAAGGCATCCTCCAAGGCACGTACGAGACGTTCGCAGCATGCGGCCGCACGAGCTTCAACGGCTCGCTCGCGGGCCGGGTCGTGGTCTCGGGCGGTCTCGGCGGCATGGGCGGTGCCCAGCCCCTGGCTGCGACGATGGCGGGCGCGACCTACCTCGGCGCCGACGTCGACGGCAGCCGCATCGACAAGCGGCTCGAGACGCGCTACCTCGACCGGCGCATCGACGACATCGACGAGGCGATCGACGCCGCGGTCGACGCGGCCGACAAGGCCGAGGCGATCTCCATCGGCGTGTGCTGCAACATCGTGGACCTGCTCGCCCGGATGGTCGAGCGCGACATCACGCCGGGCGTGCTGACCGACCAGACCAGCGCGCACGATCCGCTGAACGGCTACGTGCCGCAGGGCGTCACACTCGAGCAGGCCGTGGCGTTGCGCGCGAGCGACCCTGCCGGCTACGAGCAACGCTCCCTGGCGACCATGGTCAAGCACATCGACCTCATGCTGGCGCTCAAGGAGCGTGGCGCGGTCACGTTCGACTACGGCAACAACCTGCGCGGCCATGCCCAGGAGGGCGGCCACACGCATCCGTTCGACATCGAGGGCTTCGTGCCGCTCTACATCCGGCCGCTCTTCTGCCTCGGCAAGGGGCCGTTCCGCTGGGTCGCGCTGTCGGGCGACCCGGAAGACATCTACCGCACGGACGAGCTCGTGCTGGAGCTGTTCGGAGACGACGACTACCTGGCGAACTGGATCCGCCTGGCTCGGGAGCGCGTCCAGTTCCAGGGACTCCCGTCGCGCATCTGCTGGCTCGGCTACGGCGAGCGCGCGAAGTTCGCCCTCGCCATCAACGACCTGGTCGCCAAGGGCGAGCTCAAGGCCCCCATCGTGATCGGGCGCGACCACCTCGACTCGGGCAGCGTGGCGAGCCCGAACCGCGAGACGGAGGCCATGCGCGACGGCTCGGACGCGATCGCCGACTGGCCGCTGCTCAACGCACTCGTCAACACGGCCGCGGGCGCCACCTGGGTCTCGATCCACCACGGTGGCGGCGTCGGCATCGGCAACTCGATCCACGCCGGCATGGTGGTCGTCGCGGACGGGACCGAGGCGGCCGCGCGCCGGCTCGAGCGCGTCCTGACCAGCGACCCGGGCATGGGCGTGGTGCGCCATGTCGACGCCGGGTACGAGGAAGCCGAGGGCTTCGCGCGCAACAACGACATCCGCGTCCCCATGAGCGACGACAAGGCGTAGACGGCATGAAGTCGGCCGACCTCCTCCTGCTGGGCGCCTCGCAGGTCGTCACCCTGGACGGCGGTCGCGCCGCGGCCAAGCGCGGCGCCGACGAGATGAACGACCTGCGGGTCATCACCGACGGCGGCGTCGCCGTGCGGCGCGGCAAGATCGTCGACGTAGGCACGACAAACCACATCACGTCGACCTGGCGCGGACTGAAGCGCATCCACTGCCGCGGCCGGACGATCCTGCCCGGCTTCGTCGACGCGCACACGCATCCCGTCTTCGCTCGCGCACGCGAGAACGAGTTCGCGATGCGCTGTCGCGGCAAGGACTACGAGGAGATCCTCGCCGCCGGTGGCGGCATCCACGCCTCGGCCCGGGCCGTGCGCGAGGCGGAGCTCGACACGCTGGTCGCAGGCGTGAGCGCACGCCTGGACCGCATGCTGGTCCACGGGACGGTGGCGGCCGAGGCGAAGTCCGGCTACGGACTCACGACCGAGAGCGAGCTCAAGAGCTTGCGGGCGATCCGGCGTGCTGCGGCGCGCCATCCGATGACGGTCGCGCGCACCTTCCTCGGCGCGCACGTGGTGCCCGAGGAGTACACGCGCGACCGCAAGGGCTACGTCGAGCTCGTGATCAAGGAGATGCTCCCGCGCGTGGCAAAGCAGAAGCTCGCCGCTTTCTGCGACGTGTTCGTGGAGCGGGGCGCGTTCTCCGTGCCCGAGGCGCGCGCCATCCTGCTGGCCGGTCGCCGCCTGGGACTCAGGCCCAAGGTCCACGCCGACCAGTTTCGCGACCGTGGCGGTGCCCGCCTGGCCGCGGAGGTCAAGGCGATCTCGGTGGAGCATGCCGACGCCACCCGGCGCTCGGGCATGCGCGCACTGGCCGAGGCCGGCGTGATCCCGGTGCTGCTGCCCTCGGCCAGCCTCTTCACGGGCCTCAAGCACGTACCGAACGCCCGCGCGCTGATCGCCGAGGGCTGCGCCGTGGCGCTTGCGACGGACTTCAATCCCGGCACCAGTCCTACCGAGAACCTGCTGCTGGTCGCCTCGCTCGGCTGCAGCCTGCTGCAGATGACGCCGGAGGAAGTCGTCACGGCGATCACACGCAACGCCGCCGCGGCCACGGGACTCGCCGACTCGCACGGCAGGATCGCCGCGGGCCGCCCCGCCCACCTGGTGGTCCTCGACGCACCGTCCTACGAGCACCTGCCCTACCGCATGGGTACGAACCTCGTCTGGCGCGTGCTGATCGACGGCCAGTTGGTCGCGGACCGCGGCCGCGTGGTGCGCAGCCCGACCCGCTGACCGCCGTCGCTAGTCCACGCGGCGCAGGATCATCTGCGTGAAGCCGCAGGTGTCACGGCCCCAGCGCAGGTAGGTGCGCTGGGCGCGGCGCTGGACCTGCAGCACCTCGTCGCGATCGGGATGGTCGGGATGCGCCATGGCCCAGCGATCGACGGAGAGGGACTGGAGCATCTCGTAGCGGTCCCAGTCCTGTCCGCTGGAGACGACCTGGTAGAGCAACCGGAAGCCGGCGGCCTCCACGGCGGCGTGCAGACCGGCGAGATCGAGGAAGCTGTCGGCCTCGAGGTCCTCGGCCTCGAGGTAGGCCGCGGGCGGCTCGGAGACCTTCCAGTACGGCTCGCCGAAGAGCACGAGCCCATCCGGGCGTACGAAGTCGTGCAGCGCCCTCAGGGTGCCTTGGTAGCCGTCCCAGATCCACGAGGCCCCCACGAGTGACACGATGTCGCAGGGCCCGTCGGCGGGCAGCGTGTAGTCCGCGCCCCCCTGCGCGACGAACTCGATGTCCGCCTCGGGCAGCGACGCCGCCTTCGCGGCCTTCGCACGCTCGATCGCCCACGGGGAGACGTCCACGCCGACGCCCCGCACGCCGTAGCCCGCCAGGCGCAGCAGCAACTCACCGACACCGCAGGCGATGTCGAGGGCACGCATGCCGGGCTGCGGATCGAGGGCCCAGAGGAGTTCGTCGACGACCTCCTCAGAGACCGGATTCCAGAAGACGTGCAGGTCGTGGGCGACGGCCATGCGCTCGTGAAACTCCATGCGAACTCCTCGGCGGCGCAGCGAGGCGGGCCAGCGTACCGAGAGCGAGGCCACGCGGGTACCCTGGGCTACTTATGAGACGCCTGCTGCTCTCCTCGCTCCTGGCCTGCGCGCTGCTCGGCGCCCCCCTGCTCGCGCTCGCCAAGGACGCGCCCAAGAAGCCCAAGCTGCCGCGCTGGAAGAAGGGGCAGCAGCAGGGCACCGTGACCATCGACGGCAAGCCGGAAGCGTTCACCGCGCTGGTGCCGAGGGGCTACTCGACGAAGAAGACGTGGCCCGTCGTCCTGCTCGCACACGGCAACGGCGGCAAGGCCGCGTCCTTCCTGCAGGCGGTCAAGCCCGCGGCGGGCAAGAAGCCGCCGCTGCTCATCAGCCTCGAGCGCTGCGACAACAACCAGGACGCCGTCGGCTACGTCCCCAAGTACCTCGACGCCCTGAAGTCGCAGTTCTCGATCGACGACAAGAACGTCTACGCGCTCGGCTTCTCGGGCGGGGGCTTCCGCCTGTGGGACGACGTCGTCTGCCAGGCCGCCCAGCTGCCGCGCTTTCGCGGCGTGATCCTGGTCGGCTCCGCGCGCCAGAGCTTCGATCCGCCGGACAAGCCTGCGCAGGCCCCCACCGTGATCCTCGTGGGTGACCCGCAGGACCGCAACTTCACCAAGCCGGGGCCCGCGGCGGTCAAGGCGCTGAAGGCCAAGGGCTACGAGGTCATCGTGCACGAGCACACGGCCGGCCACAGCCTGCCGCGCAAGGAACTGCAGGCGGTCTTCGTGTGGATCGCCAAGACCATCAAGGCGAGCCGCAAGCGCAAGCGTCGCTGACCCCGGGCGTCTTCGGGCGGTGCCCCCATCACGAGCACGGGCTCCAAGTGCGGCGCAGGGAGCACGGTTCTCGTAGGTGGCACACCGGCGACGGCCGTGTGCCAAGTCTGCGACACGAGGATCACCTGCGTGACGCCCGCCGACCCACCCGGCGCGGATGCGGGCGTAGAGGTCGGCGACGGCTTCCTCAACAACGGCGCGGACCTGCACCTTGTGATCGTGCGTGGCTCACCCTCCACGAACGTCGTCGTGGAGAGCGATGTCGAGATGCAGCTCACAACACCGGCGACCGCGCCCGGCCTGATCGACGTCGAGGTGAGCAACGCCAACGGCTCCGGCAGCGCACGCATCCCCGGCTTCGTTCCGCTGATGGGGCGCAGGGGGGCGTGGGCCCTGGCCCCCTGATCAACTCGGCCGGATTCCACCTGCGGAACATGTTCGCAGTCGGCGCGGGCGGCCCGCAGCCCGCCGTGCTCTTCCAGATCAACCCGCTCACGGGCGGCATGACCCCCGTCGGGCCAAACTCGCCGCCGCGCAGCAGCGCCCGGGCCGGCCCCGCCCGCTAGCCGGGGGGACGAGGATCGTAGAACTCGACGACACGAGCGGGGGTACGCTCGGAGTCCAAGCCTGAGTGCGCCTCCGAGTCGCGGCGGCGCCCGGAGCCCACCTCCGCGTGCCCCCCTCGCTCGCCATCGTCGTCGTCAACTGGAACGCCGCGCCGGAGTTGCGCCGCTGCCTGCGCGCCCTGGCCGCGCAGGACGACCAGGACTTCGACCTGGTGCTCGTGGACAACGGGTCCGAGGACGCCTCGCTGGCCGTCCCGGGGCAGGAGTTCCCCCGCGCCCGGGTGACCCAGACGGGCCGCAACCTGGGCTTCGCCGCTGCCTGCAACCAGGGCCTCGCGGCGTGTACGAGCGACTGGATCCTGACGCTCAACAACGACACCGAGGCCGCGCCGGACTGCGTCGCGCGCCTGCGCGCCGCCGCCGAACGCGCGGGGGACGACGTGGGCATGATCCAGGCGCGCGTCGTGCTGCAGGGGCGTGAGCGGCTCAACTCGACCGGTGTGCTGCTCTACCGCGACGGCTCGGCGGAGGACCGCGACTTCGGCGCTCCCCTCACAGCGCGCGAGGAAGCCGACGAGGTGTTCTGCATCACGGCCGGCGCGGGCCTGTACCGGCGCAGCATGCTGGAGCAGGTGCCGCTCGCGGACGGCCCGTTCGATCCAGGCCACTTCATGTACTTCGAGGACCTGGACCTGGGCTGGCGCGCCCGGCTGGCCGGCTGGCGCGCGCTGTACGAGCCGACGGCCGTCGTCGAGCACGTCTTCCAGGGCAGCAGCCGGCGCCACGGCCGCCACTTCGTGACGACGCAGTGCATGCGCAATCGCGTGCGCACGCTGCTGAAGAACGCATCGCTGCGCATGGTCCTGCGTTCGCTCCCGCGCAGCGCGAGCGACCTGCTGTGGCTGCTGCAGCATGCGGGAGGCTCGGCACTGGCCGACTGGCTGCGCGCGGCGGGCGACGGGATCCGCCGGCGCGGCGCCGTGACCAAGCTCATCGAGACCAGTCGCCGCGACGTGGAGCGGCGCTGGGTCGTGCGACGAGAGGATTGACCATGCGTGCCGTGCTCTTCGACATGGACGGAGTCCTCGTGGACTCCTTCGACACGTGGCTGGGCGTGCTGCACGCCGTGGCGGCCGAGCTCGGCACCGAGCCGGTGACCGACGAGCAGCTCCGCGGCGCGTTCGGCCAGGGCATCGAGGAGGACACGCGCACCTTCTTCCCCGGCTCGACGCCGGAGCAGCTGCGCGCGCTCTACGACGCGTCGATGCCGCGCTACCTGGACCGCATGGTGGCCAACCCGCAGGCCCTGGACGTCCTGCAGGGCCTGGGCGCCCGCGGCATCTCCCGCGCGATCGTGACCAACACCCAGACCTCGCTGGCGGAGCGCATCCTGCTGGGCTGCGGCTTGCGGGAGGAGGTGGACCTCGTCTCGGCTGCCGAGCCGGGCGTACCCGAGAAGCCCGATCCCGCCATGCTGCTGAAGGCCTGTGAGGCCTTCGGGGTGCGGCCGGCGGACGCGCTGATGGTCGGGGACACGGACTACGACGAGCAGGCGGCCGTGGCTGCCGGCATCCCCTTTCTGCACTACGATCTCCGCGCAGGCGAAGACCTGGCCGCAGCGCTCGGGCAGGGTTGATTCCGAGCCCGCGGCGGCGGTATCCCTGGGCCGAGCCGAAGGAGGAGCATGACCGAGTCCAACACCCCCGACGGGAACGTCGAGACGTTCGTCGCGAAGCTGGGCTCGGGCGATCCCACCCCCGGCAGCGGTGCCGCCGCGGCGACGACGGGTGCCGTCGCGGCCGCCCTCGTGCGCATGCACGCACTGACCACGCTGCGCAGCCAGGCGCACGCGGACCATACCAAGCTCATGCAGGCCATCGCCGAGCAGGCGGAGGAGGAGTCGCAGGCGCTGCTGGACCTCGCCGAGAAGGACGCCGAGGTCTTCCAGGAGCTGCTCGCAGCTCGGGCGGAGGCGGCCGACGCCACGGACCTCGTGGAAGGCTGCCTGCTGGAAGCTTGTGGCGTGCCATTGCGCGTCATGGAGCGCTGCCTGGAGGTCATCGCCATGGCGAAGACCGTCGTCCTGCACGGTCTCGGCGCGGCAGCCGCCGAGGGCGCCGGCGGAGCGGAGCTGGGACGCGCGGCCCTACGCGCGGCCGGCTACTGCGTGAAGGCCAACTGCAAGGAGCTCGAAGCCCGCCCGTCGGGCGCCGCCCTGGCTGAGAAGTTCCGCGCGCGCCTGGACGAGATCGAGCACATGGGGATCTCGGCTGCGACGGAGGTCGACAGCCGCGTGAACGACTTGTGGGCTCCGGGCGCCGGCGCGGCCGGTTCCTGAAGGAGACGCAGCGGTGCCTGACGCCCTCCTCGAGATCCGCGGCTTGACGAAGCACTACGGCACCGTGAAGGCGCTGGCAGGCATCGACTTGCAGGTGCACGCCGGCACCGTCTACGGCTTCATCGGGCCCAACGGGGCGGGCAAGACGACGGCAATCCGCATCCTCGCGGGCCTGATCCGGCCCACGGCAGGCACCGTCGCGCTGGGCGGCCTGGACCTGCGCACGCGGCGCACGGAAGCCGCGGTGGGCTTGCGCACGCTGGTGGAGGTGCCGGCCTTCTACCCCGGACTCAGCGGACGCCAGAACCTGACGGTCTTCGCGCGCCTCGCACGCGCGGAGCAGGACGAGATCGCGAGGTTGCTCGACGCCGTCGGCTTGAATGAAGCGGCAGACCGCGCGGTCGGCGGCTACTCGCTCGGCATGCGCCAGCGCTTGGGGATCGCGCAGGCGCTCGTGGGCCGACCGAACCTCGTCGTGCTCGACGAGCCGATGAACGGCCTCGACCCGGCGGCGATCCACCTGGTGCGCGAGTTGATCCTGACAGAGCGGCGCGAGCGCGGCGTGACCTTCTTCCTCTCGAGCCACCTGCTGCACGACGTCGAGACGCTGTGCGACGAGGTCGGCATCATCCACCGCGGCCAGATGGTCGCCGAGGGCCGCATCGAGGCGCTGCTCGGAGGCTCCGTATCCGGCTACGGCGTGAAGACCGCCGACAACGAAGCCGCCCTGCGGGCCCTGAAGGAGTCGTTGCCGGCAGCCAAGCCGCGAATCGTGGACAGCGAGATCCACGTCGACGGCGACGACGCCGTGCTGCCCGCGCTGGGTCGCGCGCTCCTGCAGGCGGGCCTGCCCGCGAACTCGGTGCGTCCGCTACGCGAGACGCTCGAGCGCTACTTCATCGAGAAGACCGAGGGGGTGATGGGATGAGCGCGCTCGCATCCCTCGGCCGCCCCTCGCGCGGCACCGCCTTGTGGACGCTCGCGGCCGCCGTGATCGTCCACGGGATCGTGGAGCGCCTGGGCACCGAGAGCCCGCTGAGCTTGAGCCTCGCGCTCGGCTTCCTGCTCGGGGCGCTCCCGCTGCTGAGCGGCATGCTGGGGCGAGCGCTGCCGGCCGCACTGCTCGAGCCGCTCGCCGGCGGTCTCGCCACGGCGGCGGCTGCCGCTCTCGCGGGCCTGCTGCTCCCGGAACTGGCTGAGAGCCTCGACGGCGTCGTACCGCTGCACTTCGTCCTACTGCTCGTGCTCGGCGCCGTGGCATGGCTGGAGCCCGGAGCCGCGGGTCGCATGCGCACGCTCGTCGGCGTCGAGTGGCTGAAGCTGAGCCGCGGACGGCTGCTGCGTGTCGGCCTCGGCGTGGCCGCGGCCGCCGCCCTGCTGGCCTCGCTCGCCCACGACCCGGTGAAGGAGGAGACGACCGGCTGGACGCAGGCCGCCGCGTCGGTCGGGGTCGGCTTCTGGACGGCGGAGATCCTGCTGTTCGTGCTTGGCGCGACCGCGATCGCCGGCGAGATCAGCCAGGGCACGCTGAAGATGGTGCTGCCGCACGCCTACCGGCGGGCCGAGTGGGTCTCGGCCAAGGCAATCGCCCTGCTCATCGCCGCCGTGCTCTTCACGATCGTGGTCGGCGTGGTGGGTGTGGGCTTCAGCGTGCTTGACGCGGGCCTGGACGACGTGACCCGCAAGGCGCCGCCGGGCTTCGGGGACACGGAAACGCTGACCGTGGTCACGGAGGGGGCGGTCATGCGCGGGCGCCTCCTCGGCACCGTGCTGGCCTACGCCGCCAGCCTGGCCGCGAGCGCCCTGATCGGGCTCCTGCTCTCGTGTTTGTTCCACGGACTCGTGCCCGCGCTCTCGGCGTCGTTCCTGGTGTTCGCCGCCATCAAGGCCGGCAAGTCGTTCCTCGGGCTGGCGCCGGCGACCCTCGCGTTGATCTACGCGCACCACCCCGACGAGCTGAGGCGCCAGACGGAAGCGTTCGGTCGTGCCTACAACGATGCGATCTGGGACCATGCGATGGTGGGCTCGGCCTTGCACCTCGCCCTCCTCACGGGGGGGCTGGCGTTGCTGGCCGCCCTGCGTCTCTTCGGACGGCGCGATCTCCACGGTTGACGGAGGCCCTCCATGAAGTCACTGCTTGCCACCGCCCTCGTTCTGACCCTGCTCACGCCCGTCTGGGCCGGGAGCGACGTCCCGCCGGAGGGGCCGACGTGGGAGCGCGACCTCGTCGCGGCGCAGGGGAAGGCGCTCAAGGCAGGGGTGCCGCTCTTCCTCTACTTCACGAAGACGTACTGACCCCACTGCGTGACGCTCGAGGAGCAGTTGCTCCCCCATCAAGATCTGAAGCCCCTCTACGACCAGGCCGTCTGGGTCTACGTCTACCGCACGTTCAAGAAGGACGAGGCGGACCGCGCCGCCGAGCGCATCTCGATCCGCTTCGGCGTCACGAGCTGGCCGCAGCTCATCCTCGTGCACCCCGTGACGCTGAAGATCACGCAGCACGCGGGCCGCACCGTCGCGTCGTTCAAGAAGGCGTTCCCGCAGGCGCAACTGGCCGAGAAGCCCGAGGGGGTGGACGGGCTGGCGGCGCGCATGAAGCTGGGCGGGGCGGAGGCGACGGCGAAGAAGCTCGAAACCGACGGTGACCTGGCGTCGGCGCGCAAGTGGCTCACGGGCTACGAGGACATCGTCGTGCAGACGCGCGCGCTCGAGATCCTGGCAAAGGAAGCTCCCGAGGAGATCGGCCCCCACGCGACGAAGCTGCTCGCCAAGCCCAGCGACCCGTTCCGCTACCTCGTGTGCAAGGTCCTGGCGGACCACCCCGACCCGCAGGCGAACGACGCGCTCGAAGCCCTCGTGAAGACGCCGGCCAGGAGCCTGAACCCCAACGTGCTGCGGATTCGCGCCGTCCAGGCCCTCGCCCAGAGCGGCGACGCCGGCTCGGTCGCGGTGATCGCACCCCACGCAGCGAGCGGCGTGTACTTCAACGGCCTGACGGGCATCGCCGTCGACGCCTTGGCCGCCATCGCCAAGCGTCACGGGGATGCACGGGACGCGGTGCGTACGGCGCTGCTCACGGCGTACCCGCAGCCGCCGGAGGATGAAGACGCTCGCAAGCTGCGGGCCTGCGTCGGCCTGGCGAAACGCGTGCACAAGGCGCTCGGGAGCAAGCTACCGTTTCCCGACACCTACGACGCCAAGGCCCGCGAGGCGCTCATGAAGGAGAAGCCGTGACCCCGGATGAATTCGTCGACCTCTTCGGCCGTGTGAAGGCCTCCGCGATCCTGCGCACGAGCGAAGAGGCGGCCGCCGCGCCCGCCATGGAGGCGGCCGTGCGCGCGGGCTTCCAGGTCGTCGAGTTCACCCTGACCACGCCCGGGGTCTACGAGCGCATCGCCGAGTTCTCGCGGCGCGACGGCCTCGTCGTCGGTGCCGGCACCGTGCTGACGGTGGAAGATGCGCGAGCGGCGGTCGAGCACGGCGCGCGCTTCCTCGTCTCCCCGGTCGTGGACGAGGCCGTCATCGAGGAGGCGGAGCGCCTGGACGTCGCGATCATGCCGGGCGTGCACACGCCGACGGAGGCACTGCGCGCGCATCGCGCCGGGGCACAGCTGCAGAAACTCTTCCCCGCTCCCGGCCTCGGGCCGGACTTCGTGAAGGCCTGCCTGGGTCCGCTGCCGTTCCTGAAGATCGTGCCGACCAACGGCTGTGACGAGCACAACGCCGGGGCATGGCTCGCTGCGGGCTCGCACGCGCTGGGATTCGTGGCGCCGCTGTTCCACGCGGCCGAGGTGCTGGAAGGCCGCGTCGATCTCATCGAGGCGCGGGGCCGGAAGTTGCTGCAAGCCGTCAGCGGGGTCTAGCGAAGGGCGGGTATGCAACCCGCCCCTACACCGCGCCCACTTGTAGGGGCGGCATACATTGCCGCCCATGGGAGCGCCGCTCCTAGCCCTTCGGGCGGAAGGCCTCGCGCAGGGCGCCGGCGTCAAAGCCGCCGGGGACCTGATCGGCCGTCGCGAAGCGGTAGACCGCCGCGACATAGACACCCTGCAAGGCACTGAAGATCACCGAGACGGTGGCCAGGCCGAGTACGCCGATGATGATGCCGGGCCACACCATGCCCGTGCTGATGAGCCAGCCCGCCAGCAACATGATCGGGAGGCTGAGCAGGAAGCCGGCGATGCCGAGGCCGCCCGCGCCGACGACCGTCTCGCCCCAGGTCTCCTTGAAGATGCCCCACGAGCGCTTGAACGACTTGCCGAGCGGCTCGCGCTCCATCACGAGCACCGGGACCATGAAGAACGTCGCGAGGGACCAGGCGGCGCCCACGATCGCCATCACGATGCGGCCGACCACCTCGCTGCGCTCGGAGATGGCTCGGATGATCATGCCGACCGTGGCAGCGACGATGCCCCAGAGGAAGAGGGCCGGCAGCCGCTTCAGCGCAGCGCCCAGTGCGGAGCCGAGCGTCGGATCGCCCCCGGACATGCGCTCGCTGGCGCCCGCGATGACGGCGGCCTGGAAGAAGAACGTGATCGTGTAGGCGATCACGTAGAAGGCGAACGTGGCGGCGTACCAGCTCCACTCGGGCAGCCCCTCGGCCCACTCGGTGCCCTTCACGAACACCGGAGCCGCGAAGCTCGCCATGATGAGGAGAATGCAGAGACCTGAGAGGAGCGGCAGGACCATCAGCTCCTTGTCCATCATCAGGACCTTCCAGGACTGCTTCATCAGCTGCCAGCTACGCGCAATGCGACCCATGGACTACCTCCTCGGCTGCGGGGCGAGCCCGCATCCTACCCCACACCCCAGGTTGCCCATGCAGCAGCCGCTCGGTCTCCGTAGGATCTCCATCATGCGCTTCAGGCAGATCTTCGTCCTTCTCGCCGGCCTGACGCTGACGACGGCGGCGGCCTGGGCGGCCGAGCGCGGCACGTACCTCTACGATCCCGGCGGGCAAGTCCGCTCCGTGCGCGTGGTCGACGTCGACGCCGACGGCCGGCGCGACTTGGTCGTGTTGCTCGAGACGCCCAACGGCGAGGAGCAGTTGCTCGTCCTGCGCACCCCGGCGACGCCGGTGAAGCGCAGCTTCTACCCGGCCGACCACGTCACGCGCATCCCCTGCGGCGGACCGCGAGCGCGAGCGGGCGCGGTGGCCGTGGGACGCTTCGGGCCCGAGGGCGCCGTACGCGTGCGCTTCCTGGGACCGGACGGCGTGGTCGATCTGACGCCGCGTGGCACCCCCGCCGAGCGCACCCCGCGGCACGAGCCGGCCGCGCTGTTCGCGCGCAGCCCGGGTCGCAAGCTCGTCTTCTGGGACGGCACCGCGGACCTGAACGGCGACGGCAGGGACGAGTGCTGGTATCCGCTGGCCGCCGGTGACGGCCGGCTGCGCCTCATGGGTGGCACGGCCAAGGAGGATCGCCTCCTCGATCTCACCACGCGCAATCGCGCCGTCTCCTCCCACATCCATCTGCTGGCCCGCCATGCGTACGTCCCGAACCTCTTCCCCGCGGACCTCGACGGGGACGGCACGCGTGAGCTGCTGGCGCTGCGTGAGTCAACGCTCGTCGCGTGGTCCCTGGCCGACGCGGCAGGGCCGGGCGCTGCGCTTGCCCCCTCGTACCGCGTGACGCTGCCGTTCCTCGAGACCGATCCCGAGCGCAGCCCCGAGGAGTTGCGCACACCGCGCATCCAGATCGAGGATGTGGACGGCGACGGCAAGGCCGACCTGCTGGTCACGTTGATCACAGGCGTGCGCAGTCGCCTCACCTCCATCCGCACGATCCTCTTCCACTATCCGGGCCCGTTCCGCGACGCCGCCAGCGGCAAGCTCGTAGCGCCCAAGGCGCGCATCGATACCCAGTCGATCGTGCTGCATCCGACCTTCGTGGACGTCGATGGTGACGGCTGCCGCGACTACGTCGGCGACTCGATCCGCGGAACCATGCTCGACATGATCGCGCGCATGATGGGCAAGAACCCCGAGATCCACCTGGTCGGGTTCCGCTACGACAAGCGCCTGGGCACCTTCGCACGCACGCCCTACTTCAGCGTCGAACGCATCTACGCGGCCAAGGAGGCACTGAGCAACAGCTTCGGCCGCTCGGCCTGGTTCTCCGGCGACTTCGACGGCGACGGCCACGCGGACCTGCTCGACTTGGGCGACCTCGGCGGCGTCGAGATCGTGCGGGGCGTGAAGGGCGGGAAGGAGGCGGCGTTCACGGAGTCGCTCCTGCCGCGCGTTGCCGTCAAGGAGGGCTTGAACGCGGATGCGCAGGTTGCGGACCTCAACGGCGACAAGCGAGCCGACGCGGTGATGTGGAGTGACGGCAAGCTCTACCTCGTGGTTTCGAAGGGCGGTGGCCGGTGAAGCGCCTGCTCCTGCTCGTCTCGTGCGCGGCTCTGCTGCTGTCGGGGGAAGCCGCGGGTGCCCCCACCGTGCTGGAACTCCAAGGCATCGCCGCGGTGGACGGCCTGCAGATCGAAGACGTCGACGCAGACGGCATCGCGGATCTGCTCGTGCTGCAGGGACGTGACCTGAGCGTGTGGACCGGGCGCAAGGGTGCCCTGCCGCGGGAGAAGGCCGTCTGGGGACGTACCCTGCCCGCAAGCGTCAGCTACGTGGACGCGATCCAAGGCGGAGCCCCCGCAGTCTTCACCGTGGGCACCGAAGATGTCCGGGTTGTGCCCCTGGACCGCGAGAAGCCGGTGCGCGACACACAGCGTCACGCAACGCCTCTGGCGTGGCACGACTCCGAGGGTGCCGTGTTCGCCGACCTGCGACGACCGGCCGGCCTGCTCCTACCGCACGCGGACGGCTGGTCCCTCGTGCCCGACGAGGGCCTCCCGGTGCGGCTGCGGCTGACACCGTTCCTCGACGTGCGTCCGCCGGGCCCCTTCCTCGAGGACACCTGCACTGTGGTCCGCGCGCTGCCGGAGGTGTTCGTCGGGGTCGGTCCGCTGAGCGGCTCGAAGGACTCGGCACTCTGGGCGATCGACGGTCGCTCGCTCGTGGCCCAGACGCAGGACGCGCGCGTCGCCTACGACCTCTCGTTCCTGAGCGCGGAGTCGAACGCCGAGTTCGATCAGACGCTCCTCGACCTCGACGGGGACGGGCGGCCGGACCTGCTGCACCGCATCCACACCAACCGTGAAACGCGCTACGGCTTCTTCCGGACGAAGCCGGCCGTGGCCGCCGGCCCGCGGGGGCCGACCCACAAGCCGGCGGCAAGTGCGCTCTTCCTATCGGGCTTCCAACTCGAGCCGGACTTCGTGGACCTGGACGGCGACGGCCTGAAGGACCTCGTAGTGACGAGCATGCAGGTCAACGCGCCGAACATGCTGGGCGCGCTCACCTCCGGCCGCGTGACGGCGGAGACCCGCGCGTTCCTCAACCGCTGGGCCGCGGACAAGGGCACGTTCTTCGACGCGAAGCCCGACGCGGTCGTGAAGTCGCAGATCGGTGTCAAGGTGCAGTTCAACTACGCGGGCAGCATCGAGGTCGTGCGCTCGTTCACGATCCTGCTGGACGGCGACTTCGATGGCGACGGGCGTATGGATCTGGCCATCCGCACGGCTCCGGACGAGCTGACGATCCACCGCGGGGTGAAGACGGGCGTCTGGGCAGAAGACAAGGCCGCGCTCACCCTGAAGATCCCGTCCAAGGGACGGCACCCCGACATCGACGGCTCCACCGCCGACATCGACGGAGACGGCAAGGACGAGATCATCCTGGTCTATCGCAAGCCTCCCGGGGGCCGGGACCGGGTGCGCATCGTGGACCCCGGCTTCTAGAGCGGATCCAACGGAAGCTGCGCCCCTCGGGTACCGTCTGAGGGGTGATGAAGACCAACGACCAATCCGGCATCGCCCTGCTCGTCGTCATGATGCTCGGCGCGATCATCATCCCGTTTGCCGCCGAGTTCGCCTACCAGATCAGCATCGAGTCGATCACGGCGAGCAACGTGACCGACCAGCTGGCGATCGACAACTCGCTGGAGAGCCAGTACCAGATCGTCCTGGCGCGCTTGGCTCACGACGGCACGGGCAACCAGACCGACAGCTACGACGACACATGGAACGAGGACGAGGTGCTGTCGCGCACCGACGAGGCCTCCGGGGTCAACCTGGTCACGAAGATCTTCGATGAGCAGGGCAAGTTCAACCTGCACATCCTCGCGGAGGCCTCGCCGGAGCGGCGCGTCATCTGGAAGGAGCGCCTCGTCGAACTCATCAAGCGCTTCCGCTCGGACACCAAGTTCGACGCCGGCGCCAACGCTGAGGAGATCGCGGAGGAGATCTCGCGCTGGGTCAACGGCCAGACGAGCCGCGGCGCGATCCCGAAGCCCAAGACGCAATCCGACCGGGCCATGCTCATGCTCGAGGAGCTGAACTTCATCAGCGACATCTTCGAGCGGGAGCGGCTGCTGGTTGACATCCGTGAGGGTGAAGACGTCGCCCCCGGACTCCACCGCTTCGTCACGATCCACGGCACGGGCAAGATCAACCTGAACACGGCGGACCGCGTCGTCCTCCAAGCCATCTTCAAGAACGACCCGGACATCGCGGATCGGATCATCGAGCGCCGCGAGGGCACGGCGGAAGGCGAGGACGGTCCCGTCGACGAGGAGGAGGGAAGCGGCAGCGGCAATCCCTTCACCGACCCGAACCAGGTCATGGAGGTCGAGGGCGTGACGCAGCCCGTCCTGCTCCAGAACAAGGTCATCCCGGCGGAGGACTTCGAGGTGCGCTCGAACTACTTCGCCATCCGCATCGCCGCGCAGAAGGAGCAGTCCCGCCGCGAGGAGCTCTTCATCGTGCAGCGGGTACCTGGCACGGACCCCAACGGCGAGATCGAGGGCTTCCGCCACCTCCTGTGCCAGGAGCGCACCGATCCCCTCGAAGAGGTGCCCGAAGAGGAGTAGGCCGCTTCGCACGAACGCTGGGGCCGCCCGCGGCGTCCTTCCCGACCCGTAGGCTCCCCTGCATGGCAGCGCGGAAGAAGAAGAAGAAGGCCGGGGCGCGGACGCAGGCGCGGCGCAAGACGCCGCGCCAAGGCGCAAAGAAGGCCAAGACGCAGAGGAAGACCTCGCGGGCGACCGCCTCGCGGAAGAAGGCCCCGGCCAGGAAGAAGGCTGCGCGGAAGCGGGCCCCGGCGAAGAAGGCCCCGGCCCGCAAGCGCAAGGTCAAGGGGCTGACCGCCCAGGACATGGCGCGCACGCAGCGCGAGATCTCCGTGGCGGAGTTCTTCGCGAAGAACCGGCATCTGCTCGGCTACGACAACCCCAGCAAGGCGCTGCTGACAGCCGTGCGCGAAGCCGTCGACAACGCTCTCGACGCCTGCGAAGAAGGCGGCATCCTGCCGGACATCACTGTTGCGATCGTGCACGTGAAGGCCGGCACCGGCACCCGGGGCGGCACGCAGGACGAGGCCGCGAAGGGTGCGCGGAAGCGCGGAGGACCCGCCGGCACGGCGGACCGCTATCGCGTCACGGTCCAGGACAACGGCCCCGGCATCGTCAAGGCGCAGGTCACGAAGATCTTCGGCAAGCTGCTCTACGGCTCGAAGTTCCACCGGCTGCGCATGAGCCGCGGCCAGCAGGGCATTGGCATCTCGGCGGCTGCGCTCTACGGCCAGCTGACGACGGGCAAACCCATCCGCGTCACGACACGCGCGAAGAAGCGCGGACCCGCACGGCGCCTCGACATCGTGATCGACACGCAGAAGAACAACCCGAAGGTCCTGCGCGAGGGAGAGACGGACGATCTTCCCCGGGGGACGGGAACGCGCATCGAGCTGGAGCTCGAAGGGCGCTACACCAAGGGTCCCCGTGGGGTCTTCGAGTACCTGCACCAGACGGCGCTGGCCAACCCGCATGCGCAGATCACGTTCACGCCGCCGGAAACGGGCGCGGAGGCGCACGTGTTCGCGCGGGTGGTCGCCGAGCTACCCGACCAACCACGCGAGATCCAGCCGCACCCCTACGGCGTGGAGCTTGGGACGCTCATCAAGATGCTGGGTGCCACGGGGTCGCGTCGCGTGACGTCCTTCCTGCAGGCCGAGTTCACGCGCGTCAGCGCCAAGGTCGCCGCCGCGATGGTGGAGGAGGCCGAGATCAACGGAGCGAAGACCCCGAAGCGTGTCACGCGGGACGAAGCGGAGCGGCTCTACACGGCGATGAACGCCGTCCGCGTGATGGCGCCCCCGACAGACTGCCTCGCCCCGATCGGCGAAGAGGCGCTGGAGGAGGGCATGCGCAAGGAGGTAGAGGCCGAGTTCTACACGACCGTCACGCGCTCGCCGTCGGTCTACCGCGGCAACCCGTTCCAGGTGGAGGTCGCCCTGGCCTTCGGCAGTCCCCTGCCCGCGGACAAGGCCGCGCGGCTCTACCGCTTCGCCAATCGCGTCCCGCTGCTCTACCAGCAGGGGGCCTGCGCCATGGCACGAGCGGCCAGCTCGATCTCCTGGCGCTCGTACGACCTGCAGCAGCCGCGCGGCGGCCTGCCGGTGGGGCCGCTGGCGATCCTGGTGCACATCGCCAGTGTCTGGGTCCCGTTCACCAGCGAGTCGAAGGAGGCCGTGGCGGCCTACGACGAGATCCACAAGGAGGTCCGACTGGCGCTGCAGGAGTGCGGCCGCCGCCTCGGTTTGTTCGTGCGCAAGCGCAAGCGCCTTGCCGAGGCGGAGCGCAAGACGGACTACATCACGACGTACTTGCCCCCCATCGCCGAGGCGCTGCAGGACCTGCTGCAGCTGAGCGATGGCCAGACGGCGCGCGTGGCCAAGGTGCTCGGCTCTACGCTGCGCAAGAGCAGGAGTTCATGATGGGGGCTCCGCGCAAAGCGCGTCGCCAAGGCGCAAAGAGGGCAAAGGCCGCAAAGGTGCGGAAGAAGACCCCGGCGAAGAAGAAGGGCGGCAAGCGCAAAGCCTCCAAGAAGAAGGCTGCGCGCAGGAAGGCGCCCGTGAAGAAGAAGGCCGTCCGCAAGAGGGCGCCGGCGAAAAAGGCCGCGCGCAAGAAGGCGCCCGCCAAGAAGAAGGCTGCGCGCAGGAAGGCGCCCGCAAAGAAGGCCGCCCGCAAGAGGGCGCCGGCGAAACAGAAGGCGCCTGCCAAGCGCCCCGCGAAGAAGCAGGCCGCCAGGAAGCGCGCGGCGGCCAAGCGCACGACCAAGCGCAAGAAGCACTGGAGCCCGGGCGCGAGCGCCAGCGCGAAGCAGACCGTCGAGGCCCTGGTCGGCGAGGCGCGCCGGATCCACCGGGAGTCGCTGAAGGGCAAGCGCCCGGAGATCAAGACGCCCCAGCGCAGCCTGAGCAACGTCTCCCTGCACAAGACGAAGGGCTACCTGGAGATCGGGCGCAAGCGCATCATCCGCTCGCTGACCTACAACACGGTCCGCACGTTCGCGCAGACGCTCAAGTTCATGGCGCTGTCGAAGGAGATGATCGGCATCGACGACCTCGCCAGCAAGCGAGAGGTGTACTACCAGTCCATCAACTGGGGGCAGGCGCGCTTCAAGGACCAGCCGGAGTCGGACGGCGTCATGGATGACGTCGAGGCGATGTTCTCGATCCACGGCGTCTCGCGCGAGCAGTTGCGCTTCATCCCGGAAGAGCACGGCGGCGCTGTCGCCGGCCACCTCACGGTCATCGACCGTGACCCGGAGTCGGGCAGTGACGTGCGCATCGACTGCCGCAGCCTGGGCTCGGGCTCCTACACCGTGCCGAGCCTGGTGGAGGGGCTGCGCTTC
>JAHEIK010000549.1 GCA_024639415.1 Planctomycetota bacterium | reverse complement strand
TCCTGCTCGCGCTTCTGCTCCTGCTCGGCGCGTGCGGCCTCGGCGGCGCGCTGGTGCTCGGCCTCGACGACCGCCCACACCTTGGCGCCTTCCTCGACGCCGACGGCGAGGAGGTCGAGCAGCGTCTGCACGGAGCGCATGGCGTCGTCGTTGCCGGGGATGGCCACGTCCACGACGTCCGGGTCGCAGTCCGTATCGAGGACGGCGATCACGGGGATCTGCATCTTGTTGGCCTCGGCCACCGCGATGTGCTCGTTCTTCGGGTCGACGACCACGAGGCACGCCGGCAGGCGATCGAGGTGGCGAATGCCTTCGAGGTTCTTCAGGAGCTTCTTGCGCTCGTTGCGGATGCGCGCCTGCTCCTTCTTCTTGAGGGCCTCGAGGATGCCGCTCGTCTCCATCGTCTCGATCTCTTCGAGACGCGAGAGGCGGCTACGGATCGTGCGGAAGTTGGTGAGCATCCCGCCCAGCCAGCGCTCGGTCACGAACGGCTGGTTGGTGCGGCGGGCGATCCCACGCACGGCTTCCTTCGCCGAGCGCTTCGTGCCGACCCAGAGGACCTTGCCGCCCTCGGCGACCGTGCCCTGCAGGTAGTGATTCGCCCGCACGAGACCGCGCACGGTCTCCTTCAGGTCGATGATGTGGATGGTGTTGCGCTTGCCGTGGATGTAGCGCTTCATCTTCGGGTTCCACCGGCTTACGCGGTGGCCGAAGTGAACGCCGTTCTCCAGCAGCTTGTCGACCGTGATCTGGCTCACCATTGCTCCTCGCCTCGAAAACGCGGGCCAAGCCCGGGAGTTTAGCGGACCCCCGGCGCACGGACCATTCATGGCGGGGCTGATTTGCGTGGATCTCGTGGGTCTTCGCCGCAGCGTGCGGCCGCGGCGGCGACCCCGGGTGCGAATCCTCCCCGAGCCCCATGCCTTCGAAGGCGCGGGGGCCAGAGTGAACACAGCGCGCGGCCCGAAAGCCAGCCGGGGAGCGACCGCAGCCCGGATCCGGCGTGCCGGCCGGGGCGCCCGATCGGCCCGGATCTCCGCAACCGACTCGGGGAAAAGGAGTTGCGTGCGCCCTGCGAGAGGCGTCAGCTGCCGGCGGGGGCGTCCCGCTGCGGCTCCTGCGCCCG
This sequence comes from Planctomycetota bacterium, assembly GCA_024639415.1. Taxonomy (GTDB): domain Bacteria; phylum Planctomycetota; class PLA2; order PLA2; family JAEUHO01; genus JAHEIK01. Next base: position 1,782 of record JAHEIK010000549.1, on the reverse strand, counting down.
GCCCTGGCGTCCGGCCTGGGCCGCGCGCACCGAGGCGCTCAGCTCAGCGACGAGCGGGTGGTCCGGATGGCGCGCCTCCACGTCGAGGAGGGCCTCCGCCGCAGTCTGGCGATCTGAGACGAGGATGGCCTTCACGGCCCGCCGGACGATGTCGATGTCCGCCGCCGCCACGCCGGCGCGCTGCAGCCCGATCACGTTGCAGGCACGCACGCGGGCGGGATGGCCCTCGACGATGGTGAACGGATGGACGTCCTGCGTGATGCGCGTCAGCCCGCCCACGTACGCCAGGCGCCCCACCGTCGTGAAGTGATGGCAGGCGCTCGCTCCGTTGAGGATCGCGCCGTCATGGATGGTGATGTGCCCGGCCAGGAGGACGTGGTTGGCCAGGATGACCCGGTCGCCGAGGCGGCAGTCGTGTGCGATGTGGCTGCCGACCATGAAGAGGCCGTCGGAGCCGATCTCCGTGACCCCACGATCCTGAACCGTGCCGGGATGCGCGGTGACGTGCTCGCGAAACTGATTGCGGTCACCGATCACGAGGCGCACGGGCTCGCCGCCGTACTTGAGGTCCTGCGGTGCGGCGCCGATCACCGCGCCGGGAAAGAAGACGTTGCCCGCCCCCACCGTGGTGTCGCCCATGATCGTGACGTGCGGTTGCAGCTCGCAGCCGGCGCCAAGACGCACGGGGCCCTCGATGACGCAGTGCGGGCCGACACGAACGTCGGCGGCGAGCTGGGCCTCCGGTGCGACGACCGCGGTGGCATGCACGTGGGCCATCAGGAGGGCGCCTCCGTGAGCGCGAAGTTGAGTCGTGCCTCCGAGACGAGGGTGCCGTCGACGGTGGACCTGCAGCGCACGCGTCCGCGTCCGCCGGAGAGGCGCAAGGTGAACGCCTCCAACCGGATCTGGTCGCCGGGCACGACCGCGCGGCGGAACTTCACGCGGTCGACCGACAACAGCACGGGGACCTTGCCCGTCAGCTCCAGCTTGCGCAGGAGCAGGAGGCCGGCGAGCTGCGCCATCGCCTCGAGGATCAGCACGCCCGGCATGATCGGCTGATCCGGATAGTGCCCTTCGAAGAACGGCTCGTTCACGCTGACGTTCTTGATGCCGACCGCACGCTGGAACCCCTCGAGCTCGATCACGCGGTCGACGAGCAGGAACGGGTAGCGGTGCGGCAGGATGCGCCGGATCTGCGTGTGGTTCAGCGCAGGCGCTGCGGGGCCGTCGTCGCTCCCGCCGCCCCGTCGGCGCCCGCGACCGGGCGCCGCCTTGGCTACCTGCTCACGCAGCGCGGCGACAAGCTTCAGGTTCGCCGCGTGGCCGCTGCGATGCGCAGCGACATGCGCGTTCAGGTCTGCGCCCAGCATGAAGAGGTCGCCCAGGAGATCGAGCGCCTTGTGGCGTGCGAACTCGTCCGGCCAGCGCAGCTCATTGTCGATGACGCCTTCGGTGCCGATGACCAGCGTGTTCTGGTGGTTCGCACCCTTGCCCAGCCCCAGCTTCTGGAGCTGCTCGGCCTCCGCTTCCAGGCAGAACGTGCGCGCCGAGGCCAACTCGTCGCGAAAGAGGTCGGGCGTGACGCGGCCCGTGAAGTGCTGAACGCCCGGAAACGCGGTCCCGTAGTCGAGCGAGTAGGAGACCGTGAGGCCTTCCTCGGCCGGGAACGCCACGAGCGAGGACTTGCCCAGGCGCACGGTGACGGGCTCGGTGATCGAGACGCTCGCGCGCTCGGCGTCGAGTTCGACGGGCTCGGCCCCTTCGATCAGATCACAGAACGCC
>JAHEIK010000548.1:2372-2910 GCA_024639415.1 Planctomycetota bacterium | reverse complement strand
GGGCCGTGCGGGCCCCAGCAGCAGGCCGCAGGCCAGGAGGAGGAGCAGGACGCAGCGCGGATCAAGGGCGATTCTCATGGGCTCAAGCATCCTAACGTCCGCTGACGCCCGAGGTTGCGGGGCAGGTATGCTTTCCCACCCCGAATCGAGGACTTGTAGCCCCGTGGACGATCCGCTTCTCAGCTTCCGACAGCACTTCCCGACCCTCGAGAAGTGCACGTACCTCATCTCGAACTCGCTGGGGGCCATGCCCGTGCAGGCGCGGGCGGCTCTCGAGGAGTACGCCGACATCTGGACCGAGCGCGGGGTCCGCGCCTGGGCCGAGGCGTGGTGGGAGATGTCCGAGCAGGTAGGCGATGAGATCGGGCGCCTCTTCGGCGCGCCGCCCGGTACCGTCTCGATGCACCAGAACGTGACCCTGGCCGAGGCGACCGTGGTCTCGTGCTTCGACTGGAGCGGCGAGCGCAACAAGGTCGTCTACACCGACATGAACTTCCCGTCGGTGCAGTACCTCTACGACGGCTACGCGCGCTCGCTC
>JAHEIK010000548.1:0-2362 GCA_024639415.1 Planctomycetota bacterium | reverse complement strand
GGATGCGATCGACGAGCGCACGCTGCTCGTGCCCATCAGCCACGTCCTCTTTCGCAGCGCCTACATCCAGGACGCCAAGGCCATCTGCGAGCGCGCGGCAGAGGTCGGGGCGCACGTCGTGCTCGACGCCTACCAGTCGGTCGGCACCGTGCCGGTCGACGTCGCGGATCTCGACTGTGCGTTCCTGATCGGCGGCGTGCTCAAGTGGCTGAGCGGCGGTCCCGGCGGCGCGTTCCTGTACGTCCGACCCGATCTAGTCGACGTGCTCGAGCCCAAGCTCACCGGCTGGATGGCGCACCCCTCACCGTTCGACTTCGAGGCTGCGCCCATCCAGTTCACCGAAGGTGCCTATCGCTTCCAGAACGGCACGCCCAACGTGCCCGGTCTATACGCCGCACGCGAGGGCCCGCGGCTCATCCACGAAGCGGATGTCCTGGCCGTGCGCGAGAAGAGCATGCGCCAGACCGCACGCATCGTCGAAGCGGCCCAGGCCGAGGGCTGGACCGTCAATGCGCCGCTGGATCCCGAGCGTCGCGGCGGCACCGTCGCCGTGGAGGTCCCGCACAGCTACGAGGTGAAGCACGAGCTGCTGCGCCGCGAGGTGATCGTCGACTACCGACCAGGCGCGGGCATCCGCATCTCGCCGCACTACTACAACTCCGACGAGGAGTGTGACCGTGCCGTGGACGAGATCCGGGACATCCTCGCGACGGGCGCATGGAAGCGCTTCGCGGGCCACCGCGAGACCGTCTCGTAGGCGTCGTGACGATGCGCATCCACGACATCAGCCGGCCGATCCGAGCCGGGATCCCTGTCTGGCCGGGCGACACGCCCTTCGACTTCCGCTTCGTGGCGAAGATCGCCGACGGGGCCTCCGTGAACGTCGGCCGCGTCGAGATGAGCGTGCACACCGGCTCGCACGTTGACGCGCCGCTGCACTTCGACGACGCGGGTGCCGATGCGGCGTCGGTACCGCTGTCGAAGTACGTCGGTCCGTGTGTCGTCGCCGACGTCAGGCCTTCGGAGCGCGGCATCCTGCCGGCAGATCTGCCGGCCGACCTCGACGCGGCGGCGCGCGAGTATGGGCGCGTCCTGCTGCGCTCCTACGCTCAGCGCCCCGCGGAATTCGACGAGCACATGGCCCACGCGACCGTGCAGCTGGCCGACTGGCTGGCGGAACGCGGTGTGCAGTTGCTGGGCGTGGACACCGATTCCATGGATGCGTTCGAGTCGCAGGAGCTGCCGGCCCATCGCCGCCTCAATGAGAACGGCATCGCCATCCTGGAAGGGATCGACTTGTCGGCTGTCGAACCCGGTTCCTACGAGCTCGTCGCCTTGCCGCTGCGCATCGAAGGGGCTGACGGCAGCCCTGTGCGCGCCGTGCTGATCGAACGCTAGGAGGTTACGACATGACAGACGCCAGCGAGACGCCTGCCGGGCGCGTGGAACTCGACAGCAGCCTGCGCGCGCTGCTGCCGACGGTGGACGGCGTCGATCCCGCCGCTGCCGACGCCGCCGCTGCGGAGTTGAACCGTCTGCTACCGTTCGACGGGGCGGAGGTCACCCGGATCTTCGGACTCTGTGAGCAGGGTCTGGACGAGGGCTGGCTCGTGCCGCACGAGGCCGGCCAGCACGTGCGCTTTGGCCGCTTCGCCAAGGACATGGGCGGCTACGCAATCGACGCCGTCGTGATGGAGAACGCCGAGGGCCGTGGCCACACGCACACCCGGGGCGAGATCAACATGTGCTTCCCGCTCAACGGCGAGCCGCGCTTCGACGGCCACGAGCCGGGCTGGGTCGTATTCGCGCCGGGCTCCCACCACGTGCCGACCGTGACGGGGGGGACGATGCTGTTCCTCTACTTCACGCCCGGCGGCGACGTGGTGTGGGACGCGATCCCCTCGGGGGAGTCGACCGCAGACTAGGCGATGGCCGAGGTTGGCGCGGCGCGGTGTCGTCGTCGGCCTCGCGTGGGAAGACCACGCCACGGCCTAGCCTCCTAGCGCCGCATCCAACCTCGACCATCGCCCCCGGTGTCGCGGCGACACCGGGTCAGAGTCGGAGTGCGAGCGGAGTCGATCCAGGGCGCCGCTCGGGGTCCGTGGGCGCCGATAGGCTGCGGGCCGTGATATCGCCGACGCCCCAGCCCGCAGACGAAGCTGCCTCCGCGCCGCCCGAGGCGCATGCGGTGCTGCGCGAGACGTTCGGTCACGAGGCGTTCCGGGATGGTCAGGAGGAGGTCGTCGCCGCCGTCCTCGAGGGTCGCGACGTGCTCTGCGTCATGCCCACGGGCGCTGGGAAGAGCCTCTGCTATCAACTCCCTGCGCTTCTGCGCGACGGCGTCACGCTCGTCGTCAGCCCG
>JAHEIK010000120.1:7838-9422 GCA_024639415.1 Planctomycetota bacterium | reverse complement strand
CGTGCTCGTGGGCACGCCCGTCCTGGCGGCGATCCCCGGCGGGTCGCTGATCCTGGCGATCCTGGGCATCAGCCTGCTGATCTTCCTGCACGAGTGGGGCCACTTCTACGCCTGCAAGCTGACCGGCACGCGCACCGAGACCTTCTCGATCGGCTTCGGCCCGCGGCTCTTCGGCTGGGAGAAGGACCGCAACGGCAAGCGCCGGTTCACGGTCGGGCGCCGGCGGCTCGACCCCACCGACCACGCCATGGACTTCCGCATCGCGGCGGTGCCGCTGGGCGGCTACGTGAAGATGGCCGGGGAGATCCCCGGCGAGGGCGGCGGCGGCGTCGGCAGGCCCCCGGAGCCCGACGAGTTCCCGGCGAAGTCCGCCTGGGCGCGCACGTTCATCATCAGCGCCGGCGTGATCATGAACTTCCTGACGGCCATCGTCTTCTACTTCATCACGGTCCAGGGTGGGAAGGCGTACCGCGCGCCCATCGTCGGCGACGTCGCGCCGGGCGGCGCCGCATGGGCGGCCGGCATCGAGCCGGGCGACCGCATCGTCGAGATCAACGGCAACACCACCCCCACCTGGATCGACCTCCAGATGGAGATCGCGTTCAGCGATCGTGACGAAGCGGCGGCCGTCATCGTGGAGCGTGCGGGCGAGCGCAAGCGCATCGACGTGCAGTCGGTCTACGACAGCGAGCGCGGCATCCTGCAGTTCGGGATCATGTCCTGCAACGGGATCCGCCTCGGCGACGGCGACGGCGCCATGGACATCGGGCCGCAAGACGACGTCACGATCGACGGCGTCAAGGCGCGCGGCGGCAGCAACGCCTACAGTCTGATCCGTACAGCCGTCCAGTTGGGCCGCCTGCCGCTCGACGTCGTCAAGCCCGACGGCACGACGTTCACGCTTGCCGCCCGCGCCCCGCAGGCCGACGAGAAGCTCGAGGATCCCGGAGCGAAGATCGGCCTGGCGCCCTACGCTCCGGTCGTGGTGAAGGCCACGCGCGGTCGTACGCGCGACGTCTTCAGCGTCGGCGACCGCATCACGGGTGTCATCCAGCCCGGCGGCGGCGAGACCCCCACCCGGCGCCACGAGGATCTGGTGCAGTTGGCGTTCGGCGGCAGCGTGAAGGCCTTCGTGCTCGAGCGCGATGGGAAGTCCATGACGCGGGCGGTCTCGATCCCCGAGCGCAAGGACCTCGTCGCCTTCCTCGACGACCTGCACGTGGAGTCCAAGCCCGACACGCGCGTGGTACCGCTCCCCGCCGGCCAGATCTACGACCGAGCCGTGCAGGGCACCTACCGCCTCGCCAGTTCCCCGGCGCTCGCTGCCGGCGTGCCGCCCGGCTCTCGTGTAGCCCGCGTAGGCAAGGTGATCACCCGCGAGTACAGCGAGATCATCGCCGAACTGGCCAAGGCCAAGGCCGGCACGCCCATCGACCTCGTCATCCAGACGGAGTCGGGCGAGGAGCGCACGATCGCCGTGGCGCCCGCGGCCCTGGAGAGCCTCGGAGTCCTCCCGATCACGCTCGTCGAGCATCGTGAGCGCTGGGAGTCCGACGGCGTCGGCAGCGCGCTCGCCATGGGTGC
>JAHEIK010000120.1:545-7828 GCA_024639415.1 Planctomycetota bacterium | reverse complement strand
CGTTCAACAAGAACATCGCCGGCCCCATCACCCTGATCACTGCGAGCAAGCGCTTCGCCGAGGACAGCCTGCTCCGGCTTATCTGGTTCCTGGCCTACGTGAGCGTGATGCTCGCCGTGCTGAACATCCTGCCGATCCCGGTGCTGGACGGCGGCCACCTGATGTTCATCCTGATCGAGAAGATCAAGGGCAAGCCGCTCGAGGACGAGACCATCTTCCGCTTCCAGAAGATCGGCTTCCTCATGCTGCTCGTCTTGATGTTCTTCGCATTCAAGAACGACTTCACACGCCTCTTCAGCTGACCGTACGCCCATGTTGAAACCCTGGCTGCGCATCACCCGGCTGCCCCTGGCGCCGACGGCGGTGTGCGACGTCATCGCGTGCAGCCTGCTAGCCGTCGCTGCGAGTGGCCAGACGCTCACGAGCGCCCAGCTACCGGTCTGGCTCGCACTCGCGGCGACCTCCCTGTTCATCTACGCCTTCGGCATGACGCTGAACGACCTGGCCGATCGCGAGGTTGACCAGCTCAAGGACGCGTCCCGCCCGTTGCCCTCCGGCGACCTCGGCGTGCGCTCCGTGAGCGTGGCCGTCGGTCTGTTCGCCATCGGCGCACTCTCGCTCGGGGCCTATGTCGGGGCACTACCTTGTGTGGCCATGGCGCTCGTGTGCGCCGCGCTCTACGACACGCGCCTCAAGCGCTCCCTGGTCGGCGGTGCCATCACCATGGGTCTCGTGCGCGCGTCCAACGCCTCGCTGGCAGCTTGGATGCTCGTCGTGAGCGGCGCCGCGCCCTGGCCCGTGCTGCTGGCACCGGCCTGCATCGGCCTCTACTCGGCAGCCGTGATCGTCCTGTCCAGGACCGAGGACGAGGACCGGCCGGAGTTGGTCTGGGTGTCGCGCTGTCTCGCGGCGGCTGCCTTCATCGGCGCGGCCCTGCTGGCGTGGCTCCTCGGCGGCCAGCCGACCCTCGGGCTGTGCGTCGCCTTCGGCATCACGACCAGCACGCTGTTTGGTCGCACGCCCAAGCCGGGCCCGCCCAAGCGCATGGTGCTCGAGATGCTGCTCGGCCTCTATTGGCTCGCTGCGGTCATCGCCGGCGGCTGGCACGACGGCACGCTCGCAGGCGCCGTGACCGTGAGCTTCTTCGCGCTGGTCATCGCCTGGGCCCTGGCGGTCGGCAGCCAACTGGCGATCCGCGCGTTGCGCAAGCGACCGGTCAGCGCCCCTTCTTGAGCGGCGCCTACTTGCGCTCGCCGGGCTTCGGGTCCCGCGCCTTGCCGTCCTTCTTCACCTTGAGCGCATCGGGAACGTGCCACTCCTGCTTGATGCGTACGACCAGGTGGGCGTAGGCCGAGCCGCGGTGCTCGCGGATCGGATCGAGGTCACGATCCTCGTTCATCCAGTCGACGTCGCTCCAGCCCTCGCTGACGCACAGGGACAGGTACATGAGGGCGTCGTCCAGGTAGCCGGTGCGTCTTGAAGCGCTGAGGCCAATCTTGCGCGAAGCGCTCGCCGAGGCACACGCCATGTTGTAGAAGCCCAGCGCCCTGGAGCCCCCACGTCCCATGGACTTACGATAGGCAGCCATGGCCTGGTCGTAGCGCCCGGCGCGGATCAGCAGCCCTGCGATGTAGCCCCAGACCCGCAGCGGGCGGTACGGCCAGCGGAAGGACTGCAGCTCTTCGACGAAGCGCGTCACGAAGGGCCCGTAGCGATCGGGCTCGATCTGGTGCAGGCAGGAGAGCGTGTCGAGGTACTCCCCCAGCGCATCCTCCCAGTCGCTGAGCGCGTTCTGGAAGACCTTGCTGTCGTAGTCGTAGCCCTGCTCGCGGCGCACCATGCGCATGCGGCGGAAGAGATCGCTGCGCTCGCCCATGACCTGGACGAGATGCCGCTCGAGGCGCGTCACGACCAGCTTGTCCTCGCGCGTGCATAGCTCGCCGACGGCGTTGAGCGCCATGGACCGCAACTCCCACTCGTCCAGACTGTGCGGCCGGACGAAGCGGTACACGCCGCTGGTGAAGATGCCCGCCGTCGGGATCGCCTCGTCGAGCGCGATGCCCGTGACGACCTCCAACGCGTGGCGGAGATAGTCCGATTCCTTGCCCTTGCCTCGCAAGCGCTCGTACTGGCCCTTGTAGTAGCCGGTGCTGCCGCTCTTGCTCTTGCGGCCCAGGAAGAGTTCCTCGATCTCCGCACGGCGCAGCAGGCGGACGAGGGCGCCAAGACGCGCCGGGCCCGGGGCGTCCTTACCGCCGCGCTCGAGGAAGGCGGCCGGGTCGGCACGCCACGCGGCCAGCAAGCGCCCCGCCGCCTTGCGGTCCTCGGCGATGGTCGTCTGGATAAGGACCGACTGGGTCGCCTCGGTGCGGGTGAGGTGCTCGAGGAGCGCTTGCACTGCCTCCTCGCTGCGATCCTGCGCGAGCACCTCGATCAGGTGGACCTGCACACTCCACGGTGAGCGCGGCAGCGCCTCGATCACGCGGGGGCGCACGCCGGGCAGCAGCTCCACGAGGCGCGCGACGCCCTCCCGCCGCTCGGAGAGCACCGGGGAAGCAAGCCGCTTCAGGGCCCGGTCGGCCACGGTCCGGTGCTCCGCCGCCGCATCCGCGATCGCCGCGGGCCCGGGCTGCAGCGCTGCCCCGGCCAGGGCGATGAGGAGGCAGCAGACGGCGCGCAGCGGCATCGGGGCATCCTAGCGCTCGCACGGGGCGCGAGTTGAACCCGAGTGTCGCATGGCATGCAGCGCCGCCCTACACTGCATGTCGCCAAGGATCAGGGGGAGCTCCTGCGTGCCGCCGTCCGTCGATCCCAAGTTTGCCGCCGAACTGCGACGCGGAGTCGTCCAACTCGTCGCCCTGCACTTCCTGGATACGCCGCGCTACGGCTACGAACTGGTGCGCCTGCTCAGTGCAGCCGACTTCAAGCTGGAGGAGGGCACGCTCTATCCGATCCTGCGTCGCATGGAGAAGGCGGGTGTGCTGACCTCCCGCTGGGACACCGAGGGCAAGCGACCGCGCAAGTACTACGAGCTCTCGGACGAAGGACGCGCGACGAAGGCCGCCATGCTCGCAGCGTGGAACACGGCCCGAGACGCTACCGATCGTGCCCTGGGACAGCCGATGGAGGATGATGAGCAGCGACCGACCGACACGCCGTCCGAGGGGGCACCGTGACTGAAGGCAAGCGACAGGCCTACTTGGATCGACTCGAAGAGTTGCTGCCTGCGAAGGAAGCCAGTCGGGTACGTGAAGAGGTCGAAGCCCTGATCCAGGACCGCATCGAGGAAGAGCTCGAGCGTTCTCCGGAGATCGACGAGGCAGAGGCCGAGCAAGCGGCGCTCGCCGCACTCGGGCCCGCAGAGACCCTGGCGGACGACCTGGTCTCCTCGCCGTTGACCATCTCCCTGGCCACGCGGCGCACCTTCGTGCGCTCGCTCGCCGCCGTCTTCTGCTGCCATCTGCTGCTCTCGGTGGCGCTCACGTTCGCCGGCGCCAAGTGGGACTCGATTCCCGGCATCTTGGCGCCCCTACCCGAAGAGCCGTTTGCCGCCGTCTTCCTGGGCGTCATCACCATCTTCCTGATCGACACGGGTGCGTTGCTCTGTGTGTTCGTGGCCATTGGCCGTGCCGCGCCCGACAAGTTGCGGCCGTCGACGCCCCTGCATGCGGGCTGGACGCGCCGCGGTGCGATCGAAGGGCTCGTCCTGCTCGGACTGATGGCGATCCTCGTCAACCTGTTCCTCGACGCCGTCTTCTCCGTGCGCCATGGCAACGAGATGCGACCGTTCCTCGCCGAGGATCTGAAGGGCCTGGTGCCCTGCATCAACGGCGTCCTGGCGTTGTTCGCAATCCAGCCGCTCCTCACGCTGCGTGGCATGGGCCACGGTGTACTCGGTACCGCATCGGACGGAATCGCCTCGCTGAGCGCGAGCGCTCTGCTCGTAGCCGCCACGCGCGGCAACCTCGTACAGATGCCCACCAGCGACAAGCTGATGCGCGACGCAGCCGACGTGGTCACGAACCTGATCGAGCGTGTGTTCCTCGTCGTATTCCTGTTGGGTGCGTTGCTGCTCATGCTGCGCTTTGTCAGCAACGCGTTGCGGCTGCGCCGGCAGCTTCGACGCTAGCCCGGCGGCGGCTGTGACGTCCCGGCGTGTGGACTGGCACTACCCGGCCCCTCTCGAAGAGGCCGTGCTGCTGCGGCGCTACAAGCGCTTCCTGGCCGACGTCGAGCGTGAAGACGGAAGCGTACTCACGGTGCACTGCGCCAACCCCGGCTCGATGCGTTCCTGCAGCGAGCCGGGCAGCAAGGTCCGCATACGGGATGCGGGCAACCCGAAGCGCAAGCTCTCGCATGACCTCGAGCAGATCCGGGCCGGACGCGCCTGGGTCTGCGTGAACACGGCGGTCCCCAACCGGGTCGTCGGGGCCGCGCTGCGCGCTGGCCGCATCCGGGAACTCGCGGGCTTCCCCGCCGTACGGGCGGAGGTCGCCGACGGGCACGGCAGCCGCTTCGACTTCCTGCTCGAGGACGGTGAGCGCCGGTGCTGGGTCGAAGTGAAGAACGTCACCCTGAAACGCGGCACGGAAGCGCAGTTCCCTGATGCCGTCACGGCTCGCGGCCTGAAGCACCTGGACGCCTTGGCGGACCTGCGGGCGCAGGGGGACCGGGCCGTGATGCTCTACCTCATCAGCCGGGCGGATGTCCGGAGCTTCCGCCCCGCCTGGGACATCGATCCGGCGTACGCGGGGGCCCTGGGACGGGTCGTGGGTGCCGGCGTCGAGGTGTTGCCGCTCCGCGCGATCGTCACCCCCGTTGGTGTGGGTGCGGGCCCCGCTCTCCCCTACCATCTTGGGCATGCCTGAGCCGGCCCTCCATGTGCGCGACCTGAAGAAGTGGTACCGGGACCCCGAGGGCGGCCGCTTCCTGGCGGTCGACCTCCCCTCCCTCGACGTCTCCCGCGGTGAGGCCCTCGCCATGCGCGGCGAGAGCGGCAGCGGCAAGACGACGCTCCTCAACCTGATCGCGGGCATCCTGCCGGCGGACGAGGGAGCCATCGAGGTCGGTGGCACCCGCATCACCGGTCGCTCCGAGACCCAGCGCGACCGGGTGCGGGCCGAGCACATCGGCTACCTCTTCCAGACGTTCAACCTCCTGCCCGGCCTCACGGCGCTGGAGAACGTGCAGGTGGGCATGAGCTTCCGGCCACGACGCGGGGTCGCCCCGCGCAAGGCCGCACGGGAGGCGCTGGACCGCGTGGGCCTGTCCGACCGGCGCTCGCACAAGCCCGCACAGCTGTCCGTCGGGCAGCAGCAGCGCGTGGCCATCGCACGTGCGCTTGCCGGGCATCCGACGCTGGTCCTCGCCGACGAGCCGACGTCGAACCTCGATCGCGCCCGCGCGGAGCAGTGCATGGACCTGCTGCTTGCGTTCGCCGAAGAGTCCAACGCCGCGCTGCTCGTCGTCACCCACGACGAGGGCCTGGTCGGCCGCTTCGAGCGCGTCGAGCACCTGGCGGTACCCGTGGGGAGCCAGGCATGACGATCCTCGGCCTCGCGTGGCGCAGCATCAAGCAGCGCAAGCTCGCCAGCATCCTCACGGGCGTCTCGATTGCCCTCGGCGTCGCGCTCACGATCGCCGTCGTGGCATTGCGGGACGGCGCACAGAATTCCTATCACGACACGGCGCGTGGCTACGACTGCATCCTCGGGCCGACGCACGGCAGCACGCTCGACATCGTCCTGAACACCATGTTCCACGTGGGCGACACGGGCGGGACCATCCCCTGGGATGAGTTCGAAGCGGCCAAGCGCGACGAGATGGTGAAGTTCGCCGTGCCGTACGCCGTCGGCGACATGCTGCGCGGACACCACGTCGTCGGCACGTCCACGGACATGTTCAGGGCGCTGATGGATCCTGAGGGCGCTGCGCTGCTCGACAGCATCCGCGGGCGGCTCTTCAAGGACGGCAAGCACTTCGAAGCGGTCCTCGGCAGCATCGCCGCTGCCAACACGGGACTCGTGAACGGGCGGCGCTTCCGCGTGACCCACGGCGTGGGTCTGGTCGAGCACGGAGAGGAGTGGACCGTCGTCGGCGTGATGCGCCCGACCGGTACGCCCGTAGATCGCGGCGTCTTCGTGCCCATCGAGACCTTCTACGAAGTCGAAGGGCACAAGGCCGGGGCCGAGGACGTCGGCAAGCGCCGGAAGGAACGCGCGCAGAAGCGGGCGGAGGAGGAGAAGGCGCACGGCCACGCCCACGATGGCGACGATGACCACGGCGATCACGGCGACGAGCACGATCACGGTGACGGCGACGAGCACGACCATGGTGACGGCGACGACCACGAGGGTCACAAGCACGGCACGAAGGAGGAGCTCGGACTCAGTGCGATCGGCATCCGCCTCAAGAGCCCGATCCTGCGTCTGCGCTACGTGGCGGACATCCGCAACGACCGGGGTCCCGTGCAGGCCGTGATCCCCCAGGACCAGATCCGCGAGCTGTTCGACGTCATCAGCCCGATCGGCAAGCTCCTGACGTGGATCGTCGCGCTCATGATCGTCGTCGCCGGCGTCGGCACGATGGTCAGCCTCTACAACACGATCGCGGGCCGGCGGCGTGAGATCGCCATCCTGCGAGCCGTAGGGGCACGGCCCCACCACGTGTTCGCCATCATCGTGAGCGAGGCGCTCCTGCTCTGCCTGCTCGGCGGCCTGTTCGGGATCCTGCTCGGCCACGGCACCGTGATCCTGGTCGCCCCCTATCTGCTCGAGAAGGCCGGCGTCTTCGTAGGCGGCGGCTTCGGCAGCCTCGACGCCTGGATCCTCGGGGTCCTTGCGGTCCTCGGCCTGCTCGTCGGCCTGCTCCCCGCGTGGCAGGGCTTGCGCACCCCCGTGGCAGCCAACCTGCACCCGACGGAGTGAGCGACGTGCGTGCAGGCCGCCGCTCCGCGTTCGACCTGGCGCTCGTCGGCGCGCTCGGCGTGGCCGTGTGCATCGTCGTCTGGACGGGAGCGGACGGCGCAACCAGTCCGGCGCCGCGCAGCGCCGCGTTCGAGCGAGCCCTCTCGGTGCACGCCGGCGTCGACCCCCTGCGGCCGCCCGGCATGCCGGAAGGCGCACGGATCGATCCCGAGACGGGCATCCTCATGGGCGTGCCCCTCCGGCCGAAAGAGGGTGAGATCGGGGTCCCCTGGGGCGTCCTGACGCCGGCGAGTTCGGTGGAATCCGCGGACGACCTGCCGCCGGCCATCCGCGCGCTCGATGGCAAGCGCGTGGTGC
>JAHEIK010000120.1:0-491 GCA_024639415.1 Planctomycetota bacterium | reverse complement strand
GTCATGGCCCTCTACGACCTGCGCGCCATGCGCGAGTTCCTGCTCGTGGGCAGCCACTACACCTGCTGCTTCGGCACGCCGCCGGGATTCGGGGATCAGATCCGCGTGGCGCTCCATCCGCGCCTGCGGGGTCTGGACGCAACCCCAGCACCGGTGCGGGTCGCAGGCACGCTGCGGATCCACCCGGAACATCTCTTCGAGAAGGGCCGCGGTCCCCTGATCGGGCTCTTCCGCATCGTGGACGCCGAGGTCGTGCCCTACGATGGCTGACCTGACCCGCCCACCATGGATGCGCCCATGTTCGACCGCTGGTTCCTCGCCGCCGCAAGCCTGCTCGTGCTCTTCCTGTGGTGGGAGGGCTACAAGTCTGCTGCGGCCGGCGAAGACACCCGCCGCGCAGGCGCGCCGGGCGCGATCCTGGGGCTGCGCGGCGCCGAGGGCGGGACGGCGTCCCTGATGCTGCCGGCCGGCCTGCGCGTGGATCCTGGGAC